>JAPLOT010000132.1 GCA_026400595.1 Alphaproteobacteria bacterium
CGCGGCCGAACGATGCGGCGCCGAAGTTGATCCTCAACCAGGTCGGCGTTCCGAAGCGTCCCGAAATCCCGCCGGCGGAGTTTGCCAAGGCGATCGGCTGCGACCTGGCCTGCGTCATTCCCTACGACGCACAGACCTTCGGCACGGCGCAGAGCAACGGTCAGATGGTCTTCGAAGTGGCCCCGAAGTCCAAGGCAGCCGAGTCACTGGCAAACTTCATTCAGTCGGTTGCCGGCACGGATAAGCCGGCAAAGGCCGCCGGAGGCAAGATGAAACTGCCCCCGATCTTCTCCAAATTGTCGATGCTGAGGAAGAAGTAATGTTCGGAAAGCGTACCGATGACGGCCGGAAACCACCCGGCAACATCCCGGCAGGCCAGCCCGGTGGCGTACCTGCGGCGCTTGCGGCGCCTCCATCCGCAATTCCCGACCTGCCGCTGCCGGGCAGCGGCTTCGGAACCCAGTCGGCGCGGCCCGCCGATGGCGGGCAGGGGGCCGTCGCCGCGGCAGAGGCGAAGCGGGCGGAGCCCAGGGCGTCAAGCCGCAAGTCCGAGAATTACTACGACATCAAGAGCACGATCTTCAATGCGCTCATCGACGCCATCGATCTGACCCAGCTGGGGCAGCTCGACCGCGACGCAGCCCGCGACGAGATCCGCGACATCGTCAACGAGATCATCACGCTCAAGGACGTCGTGATGTCGATCGCCGAGCAGGAGGAACTGCTCGAGGACATCTGCAACGACGTGCTCGGCTACGGTCCGCTCGAGCCGCTGCTGGCCCGCGATGACATCGCCGACATCATGGTCAACGGCGCTGGCACGACATTCATCGAAGTCGCCGGCAAGATGCAGAAGACGGGGGTGCGCTTCCGCGATAACGCCCAGCTGCTCAACATCTGCCAGCGCATCGTCAGTCAGATTGGCCGCCGCGTCGACGAAGCCAGTCCGATCTGCGATGCCCGCCTCATGGACGGCTCACGCGTGAACGTCATCGTGCCGCCGCTGGCGATCGATGGACCCACGCTCACCATCCGCAAGTTCAAGAAGGACCGGCTCAAACTGCCGGACCTGGTGCGCTTCAGCTCCATCACGCCCGAGGGCGCCACCATTCTCGAGATCATCGGCCGGGTGCGCTGCAACGTGCTGATCTCCGGCGGTACGGGTTCGGGCAAGACCACGCTGCTCAACTGTCTTACCGGCTACATCGATCACGACGAGCGCGTCATCACCTGCGAGGACGCCGCCGAACTTCAATTGCAGCAGCCGCATGTCGTGCGTCTCGAAACCCGCCCACCCAACCTCGAGGGCGAGGGCGAGATCACCATGCGCGACCTGGTCAAGAACTGCCTTCGTATGCGTCCCGAGCGGATCATCGTCGGCGAAGTCCGCGGACCGGAGGCCTTCGACCTTCTGCAGGCGATGAATACCGGCCATGACGGTTCCATGGGCACGCTCCACGCCAACAGTCCGCGCGAGGCCATCTCGCGCCTCGAGTCGATGATCACCATGGGCGGCTTCTCGCTGCCGTCCAAGACCATCAAGGAAATGATCTGCGGATCGATCGACGTCATCGTCCAGGCCGCCCGCCTGCGCGACGGTTCGCGCCGCATCACCCACATCACCGAAGTCGTCGGCATGGAAGGCGATGTCATCATCACCCAGGACCTCTTCGTCTACGAGATCGTGGGCGAGGATGCGAATGGCAAGATCATCGGCCGGCACCGGTCGACGGGCATCGCGCGCCCGCACTTCTGGGATCGTGCGCGTTACTACAATGAGGAGCGCCGCCTGGCAGAAGCTCTCGAAAAGGCCGAGCAGCGCAACGACGGCGAGTAGTGACAGAGGGAGGCCTGAAGGCTCATGTATTTCGGAGATGATCTGGCCCAGCTTGCCTTCATCGCGATGGTCGTCATTGCCGTCGGCGGCGTGGCTCTTGCCCTGTTCTACCCCATGCTCTCGGACCGCAGTGCCAGCCAGCGCGTCAGGGCCATTGCGGAATCGAAGAAGGGCGGCGCGCAGAAGGGCGGCACCTTCGCGAAGTTCATGGACAGCCAGAAGGACAGCCGGCGCAAGCAGGTACAGGAGAGCCTCAAGCAGATCGAGGAACGCGCCAAGCAGCGCAACAAGCGCATGTCGCTTCGCATGCTGATCATGCAGTCGGGCCTCGATATCAGCGTGGAGCTTTTCTGGGTCTTCTCCGTTCTGCTCGGTGCCGTTATATCTGCCGGCTCCTTCTTTGCCGGCGCACCATGGTATGTTTCGGTGGCCGCGGCGCTGGCGGGAACCTTCGGCCTGCCGCGTTGGCTGCTTGGCCTGGTCCGCAAGCGGCGCCAGGCCGTATTCATCAACGACTTCGCCGACGCGATCGACGTCATGGTGCGTGGCCTCAAGGCTGGCCTTCCGGTTTCGGACGCCATGAAGATCATTGCCGCCGAGTCGGGTCCCCCGGTCGGACCCGAGTTCCTTGAAGTGGTGGAGGGCCAGCGCGTCGGCATTACCATCGACCAGGGCATCGAGCGCATGTACGACCGCATGCCCATGTCCGAAGTGAACNAGTGAACTTCCTGGGCATCGTCATGTCGATTCAGGCCAAGACCGGCGGCAACCTCTCGGAAGCGCTCAACAACCTGTCGAAGGTGCTGCGTGACCGCAAGAAGCTCAAGGCCAAGATCCGCGCCGTCAGCCAGGAAGCCAAGTCCTCTGCTGCCATTATCGGCTCCTTGCCCTTCGTCATCATGGGCGCGCTGACCATTCTCAATCCGACCTATCTGCTGCCGATGATCACCACGGACCTCGGCAATGTCATGCTTGTGGGGTGCGGACTCTGGATGCTCATCGGAGTCCTGGTGATGCGCCAGATGATCAACTTCGAAATCTAGTCAGGCTGTAACGCATATGTTGAATTTCCTGTCCAGCCTCTTACAGATCGAGACCATGATCACCATCCTGGTGGGCATGGCGGCATTCGCGACCGTCCTGACCGTGACGGCGCCCTTCCTCGAGACCGACCGCCTCAAGGCGCGCATGAAGTCGGTGGGCCAGGAACGCGACAGGCTGCGCGCGGCGCAGCGGGCCCAGCTCGTGACTGGCGAGAGCGCAAAGCTTCGCGACAGGGTCAGCAAGAACTTTACCACGCAGCTGGTGGAGGGGCTCAACCTCCGCAAGATCTTCGAGGCCGATTCCTCGCGGCACCTCCTGCGGCAGGCAGGTCTGCGCAGTGAACGCCACCTGGTGACCTATCTCGCCGTGCGCTTCGCCGTCCCGCTGGTGCTTGGTCTCCTCGTCTTCATCTATTCCTCCACGCTCTATGCCGACAAGGTCCCCCCTCCGATGCGCTTCGCTGCTGCCGGCATCGGCATCATCTTCGGCTACTACCTGCCGTCGATCTTCCTCAAGAACCTGGTGAAGCGCCGCCAGGATTCGATCAAGCGTGCCTGGTCGGATGCGCTGGACCTGATGCTGATCTGCGTTGAGTCGGGCATGTCGATCGAAATGGGCTTCCAGCGCGTCGCGCGCGAGATCGGCTCGGCGTCGGTGCCGCTGGCCGAAGAGCTGACGCTCACGGTTGCCGAGCTCTCCTATCTGCAGGATCGCCGCAAGGCCTATGACAATCTTGGCAAGCGCACCGGCCTGGCGACCGTCAAGTCGGTCGTCACCTCGCTGATCCAGTCGGAACGCTATGGTACGCCGCTTGGCACGGCCTTGCGCGTCCTGGCCCAGGAAAACCGCGACATGCGCATGTCGGAGGCCGAGAAGAAGGCTGCCGCATTGCCGCCCAAGCTCACGGTCCCGATGATCCTGTTCTTCTTGCCCATCATCTTCGTGATCATTCTCGGGCCCTCGATCATCCGGGTGATGAACATCAACTGACGCCACGGCCCACGGCAGGAAAAGAGACAGGCGCGGAACCGGTTTCCGCGCCTCTTGCGTTTCGGCGAAGGCGTGATGTCAGATGGGATAGTCGCGGGAGGGCTCGATGCCGCAGCTTTCGATGAACTTGCGGACGTGGCTCACTTCATCTTTCGACAGTCCGTGGTCCGACCCATGAAGGCTGGCCGACTGCCCCTTCAGGGAGACGCTGAGGCGGCCATGCCCGGTATGGCCCAGCTCCGCCCCCAGTTCGCGAAAGACGGTCTCCACGTCATGCAGGTGAACGTTGCCCGGCAGGGGATGGCTGAAGAGGCTGTGCAGGATCTTGCGGTGGCGGTGATTCATGTATCTGTCTCCGTGGGTGACAGATGCAATCTATGCGCGGCCCAGGTGATGCGACTTGACGCCGATCAAATGGCCTGCGGCCGGCCGGTCAGCCTTCCTGAAGCTGCTGCCACGTGTTGGGTTGCGACAGCATCGTCTTGAGATAGGCCATGTTGGCCTCGACCTGCTGCGGTGGAAGATCCTTGCTGGCGATGGCGCTGGCCTCCTCGAAGCGGCCCTGCAGGCCGACGACCAGCGCAAGGTTCTGCCGGATGCGCGGCTCGCTGGCCGCCTTCGGCAGGGCGTCGGCCATGCGCAAGGTCTTTTCCGCCTCCTTGAGGTCGCCCTGGAGCGCAAAGGACATGCCCAGATTGTTGAGAACGATCAGATTGTCGGGCTCGATGGTGAGGGCCTGCTGGTAGGCGGTTCGCGCCTTGTCATAGATGCCCTGCTGATCATAGGCCGAGCCCAGGGCGGAATAGCTCCGCCAGTCCTTGTTGTTCAACATGGTCGCGGTCTCGAGCACCACGACGGCCTCGTTGGACCTGCCCGAGGCCAGCAGCTTCTTGCCGTAGAGGGCCGCGACCTGGGGATTGTCGGGATGGGATTTGTTCAGGACCGACAGGACCTCCAGCTGCTTCTGGGTCTGCCCGATGCTGTCCAGGGCATTGGCATAGGCCATGCCCTTCTTCAGGTTCTTCGGATCCGACTGCCATTTCTTGGCCAGTTCGGTGGCCTGTTCATAGCTGGCCGGCACCGTCGAAGCGGTGGTCATTGAATCGATGTTGCCGAGGCCGGCTGACTTCTGCTGGCATCCTGCCAGCGCCGTCGCGGCCACCATCACCAGGATTGCCGCCGGCCGCCTGATGTTCGGCCGGGAAGCTTTGGATTGCATCGACTCTGCTCCGAATTCACGTCTCGAATCCGGATCATGGGCGGCAACTGGTCAATAAACGCTTAACCATGATCGTCAATCAACGTTAAGAAAGGGAACAATCAGCTGGAGCGATTCATGCAGGACCCAAAAGCCCTCCTTCTGGCCGCCGGCGCGGCCGGCCGCAGCATTCCCATCACCGTGATCGCGGCGTCGGAGTGGCCGCAATTCAAGGCGGGACTGGACCGCCGCGCCGCCGCCTGGGCCGCGGCACAGGGCTTTGCGGCCGACCCGGGACGCGAGCTTGCCATTCCGTCTGTCGATGGGTCGGTCAGCCGCGTGCTGGCTGGGGCCACGCCGGAGCAGCCCTTTGCGCTCGGCCGGCTGGCGCGCATCCTGCCCGCCGGAACCTACCGGCTCGAGGGCGCGGTGGGGGATGCACGGCTGGCGGCCCTGGCCTGGTGCCTCGAGGCCTACAGCTTCGATGCCTACCGCAAGCGCAAGCCGGCGGCAGCCCGGCTGGTCTGTCCGGCCAAGGTCGACCGGGCCGAGGTCCTGCGGAGCGCCGCCGCCATCTTCATGGTGCGCGACATGGTGAACACCCCGGCCTCCGACATGGGGCCGGACCAGCTCGAGGCCGCGGCGCGTGCGGTGGCAAGAGCGCATCGCGCCAGGCTCCGCGTGGTGAAGGGCCGGGCCCTAGAACGGGGATTTCCCATGGTGCATCACGTCGGCAAGGCCAGCCCGCGGGCGCCGCGCCTGATCGACTTCTCCTGGGGCCGTCCGCGGGCGCCGAAGGTGACACTGGTCGGCAAGGGTGTGTGTTTCGACACTGGCGGGCTGGACATCAAGCCCTCCTCAGGCATGCTGCTGATGAAGAAGGACATGGGCGGCGCCGCCAATGTTCTTGGCCTCGCCCAGATGATCATGGCGGCGAAACTTCCGGTCCGCCTGCGGGTATTGATTCCGGCGGTGGAGAATTCCATCGCCGGCAACGCCTTTCGTCCGGGCGATGTCTGGCGGAGCCGCAAGGGGCTCACGGTCGAGATCGGCAACACCGACGCCGAGGGCAGGCTGATCCTCGGCGATGCGCTGGCCCTGGCCGACGAGGAAAAACCCGATCTCCTCGTCGACATGGCAACCCTCACCGGTGCAGCGCGGGTGGCGCTGGGGCCGGACATTCCACCCTTCTACACCGATGACGACGTCACGGCCGAAGCCCTCGGCAAGGCAGCGGTGGCCGAAAACGATCCATTGTGGCGCATGCCCTTCTGGCAGCCCTACAACCGGCTCTTCGAGTCGGCCATCGCCGACCTCAACAACGCCGGCGAGTCCGGATATGCGGGGTCGATCACGGCGGCGCTTTTCCTCCGGCGCTTTGTCGAGCGGGCGCGGACTTACATTCACTTCGACATCTTCGCCTGGACCCCGCAGGCCCGGCCCGGAAGCCCGCGCGGCGGCGAGGCCCAGGGAATCCGTGCGCTCTTCGCGCTGATCCGGAACCGGTACGGAAAGTAGCTTGCGCCAGGACAGGTTTTGCGCAAATCTGATACGGACCCGTAACAATCCGTTGCGGAGGCGTGTTTCATGTCGGTGGACCTCAATACGGCGCAAGCGCTGAAACTCTGGCACGACGTCGCCCTGGCCCTGGTGCAGGACGATGAGCCTGACCTCTCGCTGCGCCAGGTCTCGATCCTGCTCACCATCTATCTCGAGGCCCCGCCCCACACCGTGCGCGATCTCGCGCGCAAGCTGGGCGTCTCGAAGCCGGTCATCACACGGGCGCTGGACAGCTTGGGCAAGATCGAGCTGGTGTCGCGCCGCCGCGACGAGAAGGACCGCCGCAATGTGCTGATCCAGCGCACCGTGAAGGGCGCGCTGTACCTGGAGAGGCTCGCCGACACGATTGGCAATCTCTCGCGAAAGCTCTAGACGCGGGAGTCATGACAAAGCTCGATTCCCGCCTTCATGCCTTTCGCGCGGATCTGGCCGACAGCCGCCTGGCCGGCCGTGTCGCGGCTACGCGCTATGCGGAAGGCCGCGTCATGCAGGTGGCAACGCCTCTGGTGACGGTTCACAGGTCGCCGTCGTCGGACGCCATGCAGATCACCCAGGCGCTGATGGGCGAGCGCCTGCATGTCTTCGACGAGCAGGAAGGATGGGCCTGGGTTCAGCTCGAGGCCGATTGTTACGTCGGCTATGTGTCGGCCAATGCGCTCAGCCCGGCGCTGACCGAGGCCACGCATCGCGTTGCCGTTCCTGCGACCTTCCTCTATCCGGCTGCGAACCTGAAGACCCAGCCGGCCATCGCCGTCACGCTCAACGCCAGGCTTTGTGCGACAGGCATGGAGGGCAAGTTCCTGAAGCTTGCCGATGGCCATTTCGTCTACGCTGATCACGTGATGCCGTCGGGGGCCTTCGAGGATGATTTCGTCGGCGTGGCCGGACGCTTCCGCCATGTGCCTTACTACTGGGGCGGAAAGTCCATGCAGGGTCTCGACTGTTCCGGCCTGGTGCAGCTTGCGCTCGAGGCCTGCGGCATGGCCTGCCCGCGCGACTCGGACATGCAGGAGCAGGGCCTCGGCACGGCGCTGCAGATCAACGATCTCGACGGATTGCGGCGCGGCGACCTGGTCTTCTGGAACGGCCATGTCGGCATCATGACCGACAGCTCAACGCTGCTCCATGCAAATGGCCATCACATGATGGTCGTGGCCGAGCCCTTGCGCGAGGCCGTCGACCGCATTGCAAGGCAGCATGGCCAGATCACCAGCCTGAAGCGGCTCTGAAGTCAGTAGCCCCGCGCCATGTCGACCAGATTGTCCAGCGGCTTGCCCGATTGATGCCGCTCGATCTGCCGGGCCACATAGGCGCAGATCACTTCCGGGTCCGAGTCGGCCGCGCAGTGCGGCGTGATGGTGACCTTCGGGTGGGTCCACAGGGGACTGTCCGGCGGCAGGGGCTCCACCGCAAAGACATCCAGCGTCGCGGCGTGAAGCGCGCCACTGTCGAGGGCGGCTAGGACATCCTCCGCCACCTGCTGCCGTCCGCGTCCGGCATTGATCACGATGGGCGCGCCGAAAGGCCCCTTGCGCGACAGCTTCCCGATCGTCTCGCGGTTGATGATACCGTCGGTCTCGGGCGTCGCCGGAAGCAGCGAGACGAGGATGTCGGTCCGCCGCAGGAAGGAGTCGAACTCCGCCTGGCCGGCATAGCAGTGAACGCCGGGAATGTGCTTGCGCGTGCGGCTCCAGCCGGCCACCTTGAAGCCGAGGTCGCGCAGGCGTTCGGCCGAGTCCTGGCCCATGACGCCCAGGCCCATGATGCCGACCGCGAGATCCGAGGCCGCATGGGTGGGGAAGGAATCCCAGACCTTCCTGCGCTGGTTCTCGTCGAGGCGCCGCTGCTGGCGATGATGCATCAGCACATGCAGCACGATGTACTCGGTCATGCGCCCGGTGAGATCCGGTTCGTTGACCCGCACGATCGGAATGCCGGGCGGCAGGGTCGGGTCCTTCAGGATCGCGTCGACGCCTGCTCCCAGCGAGAAGATCACCTTCAGATTGGGAAGGCCCTTGAGCACATTGGCGGGCGGCAGCCAGGCTGCGGCATAGTCGATGTCCGCGACATCTCCCATCTGGTCCGGCCAGCTGCGCACGTCGAGCCGCGGCGCCACCTTGCGCATGGCCGAGGTCCAGACCTCGACGGGCCAGGTCGGCAGAATGAAGAGGAATGCCATGTCTATTGTCTCACCACGCCTTCAGGCGCGACCTTGAGGTTGAGTGCCGCCGCGATCAAGGCCTTGGTATAATCTGTCTTGGGACGGGTGAATACATCGGCTGTCGCACCCGTCTCCACCATCTTTCCATTGCGCATGACAATCACTTCATTGGCCAGCGCCCGCACCACCTTCAGGTCATGGCTGATGAAGAGATAGGCCAGATTGTGCTTCTGCTGCAGCCCGCGGAGCAGATCCACGATCTGCGCCTGGACCGACATGTCCAGTGCGGACGTCGGCTCGTCCAGCATGATGAAGCGGGGCTCGAGCGCCAGTGCGCGCGCGATGGCGATGCGCTGGCGCTGCCCGCCGGAGAATTCATGCGGATAGCGGTCCATGGTGGCGGGATCGAGCCCGACCTCGGACAGCGCCTTGCCCACGATCGCGCGGCGCTCGTCTTGCGAGAGTGTCTTGCCCTGCACCAGCAGGCCCTCCTCGACGATCTGCTGGATCGAGAGCCGGGGCGACAGGGAACCAAAGGGATCCTGGAAGACCACCTGCATCTCCTTGCGCAGCGGCCGCATCATCTTCGAATTGTAGCCGTCGATCGACTTGCCCATATAGACGATGGGCCCATCCGACGCGATCAGGCGCAGCAGCGCCAGTCCCAGTGTGGTCTTGCCGGATCCCGACTCGCCCACCACGCCCAGCGTCTGGCCGGCGCGCACCGTCGCGTCGAGGCCGTCCACCGCCTTGATGTGGCCGACGGTCTTGCGGAAGAAGCCGCGGCGGATCGGGAACCAGACCTTCAGCCCCCTGGTCTCCAGCACGACCGGCGCGGAGCTGTCGCTGGGCGGCGGCGATCCCTTGGGCTCGGCCGAGAGCAGCATCTTCGTATAGGCATGCTGGGGATCGGCGAAGACCCGCTTGGCCTCGCCATGTTCCACCACTTTGCCCTTCTGCATCACCACCACATGGTCGGCCATGTGACGCACGATGCCGAGGTCATGGGTGATCAGCAGCAGTGCCATGCCGGTCTCGCGCTGCAGATCCTTGAGCAGCTTGAGGATCTGGGCCTGCACGGTCACGTCCAGCGCCGTGGTGGG
>JAPLOT010000414.1 GCA_026400595.1 Alphaproteobacteria bacterium
GGGCAAATCACCAGCAGCATGGATCCACATGACGTTGTCTTTCGGATCCTGCCGAGAAAGCGGGAAGGCCGCGACAGTCCAACAGAGCCCTGGGCGTGGCACCTTCGGCCACCGAGCGCCTTTGTAACTCGTGAATTCGGCACGAACGGTGTTGTACAGAGAAGTTCAGTAAGAGGTGACGGATTCTGGGTTGACATTCAGGCCATCGTGTCGCCCGACAACAAGACACTTACGCCGACGGCAGGTCAGCCGCCTGAGAAGCAGGTTGTCAGATCGATAATCATGCATCTCTCCAATTCTTCCGCACTCGGTTCGATCCGCAAAATCGAGGGGTCTTGCGTTCCGCAGCACTTGAAGGGGACAATACTCGGCGCGAGAGGCGACAAGGTGTGGCGTGATGAGCCCTGCTATGATCAGCGTCTGCGTTGCCGGATAAGCATGGACGCCGATGGATGGCGCGTGGATCTGGCGGCAACCAAGGACCTCTACGCTGATCCAGAGAATGTCTGCAGGCTGGCGCGGAACTTCCTCGATACCTACACGGTTCGGCGCGACCGCATTCCGTAGTTGAAGTCTTGGGGACGCTACACCGCGCCACCTCGCGACCTGAGCTGATCGTAACGCCGCGGCGACCTCTGCGGTGCTTCAGTGTCCACCTTGCTTGTTCTGAAGGCACTCGGAAGGACAGCGAGGTCGAGGTCCCGGTTCATCGTTCGTTTCCATTCATCCGGAACTCGATGCCGCGCGTGACGGGTTTTTCGGTGAACTGGATGGTTGCGCTCCTCAACGCGTAGCCCGGTCCGAAGGCTGCCGCGAGATTGAGATGTTCATTCACCGCCGCCGTCTCGCCATGAATACCGGACTTCAGGTGGTACGGTTCCGAACAGGAACAAAGCAACGAGCGAGAGGCCAGCGCCCGGACGAGGAACCGCGCCTGACCTGCAGTCTAGATCACATTTCGCCTGCCTCACGGCGGCTGAGCATTGCAGAAATCAGCCGTATGCTGTTACATCCTCCGCCTTGGGCCGAGCTTCACTGCAATTGCAGAAGAGGTCTAGATCATGACCACAAACACCGGGACGCGATACAAGCTCTATGGGTGGAAACTGTCCGGATCGCTGGCAATCGAGGCCGCATTCGCCGAGGCGGGTGTCGCCTTCGACTTCGTTCCCATCGACAGCAAGGCCAGGGAGAATCTTTCCGAGGCCTACCACCGCATCAACCCGCGACAGCAGCTTCCGGCCGTCATGCTGCCAGACGGCACCTGCATCGCCGAAGGCCCCGCCATCCTGCTCCATATCGCCGATGCCTTCCCGGATGCGGCTCTGGCGCCGAGGCCCGGCAGCTTCGCGCGCGCCCATCACGACCGATGGCTGAGCTTCTTCCAGGCAAATGTCTACGAAGGCGAGTTGCGCAAGCTTTTTCCGGATCGCTATGCGGCAACGGCGGACTGCGCGTCCAGTGTCAGGGAGGCGGCCGTCTCCTACGTCGAGCGGCACTACGAAATCTTCGAGGAGGTGCTTGGCGAAGGACCCTATTTCCTGGGCGAGCGGTTCTCCGTTCTCGATATCTATGTCTGGATGCTGGCGCAGTGGATGCCGGCAGACTGGCTTGCGGCGCGATGCCCGAAGGTGAAGCGCCTGTCAGACACAGTCGCCAGCCGCCCGGCCGTCGCGCCGGTGCATGACTTTCACTTCGGCGGCGGCGCATCGATGTAGGCGGCAGATGCCAGCGCAGGCCGGGCCGTCTGCGTCTGCGTCTCCGTCTTTCACGCCCTAGGCGTCGCGCGCCGCCCAGAGCAGGCGCAGTCCGAGGGCGCCGAGGAAGAGGCCGGTGATGCGGTCGATCCAGGCCTTGGCGCGGAGATAGAAGCTGCGCACCGGGCCCGAGCCGAAGAACAGCGCCACCACCGTGTACCACCACAGTTCGTTGAAGCTGACGATGGCAATCAGCGCCAGCGTCATCCAGAGCGGGACGCTGGCGGGCAGCATGGCGATGAAGATCGAGCCGAAGAAGACCACCACCTTCGGATTGGCAAGCTGGGTCAGAAATCCGCGCATGAAGGGGTTGCCGGTGGCGTCGGCGCCATCCATCGCGATGGGGTCCTTCGCATGCCGGAAAATCTGCCAGGCGATCCACAGCAGGAACAGGGCGCCCGCCACCTTCATCGCCATGAACAGCATGGGCATGGCGTGGAACACGGCATTGAGGCCGAGAAGCGCCGCGCTGGACCAGATGACCGTGCCGGCGGTCAGCCCCAGCGCCACCTTGACGCCATCGAAGCGCGAGCGCGCCACCGCGGTCCGCGCGGTGATCAGGAAGGACGGTCCCGGCGAGATCACCGCCAGGAGCTGGACAAAGCCGATGGACAGAAGCAGGAGGAGATCAGACGCGGTCATCACAGGTCGCCGATGGCATGACGGAACATTCGCACGGTTTCGGCCAGGCCGAAGGTCAGCGCATCGGCGATGATGGCATGGCCGATCGAGACCTCGGCCAGATTGGGCAGGGCCGCCACCAGCGGCGGAAGATTTGCGCGCGTCAGGTCATGGCCGGCGTTGAGGCCGAGCCCGGCCCGCTCCGCCGCCCGGCCCGTCGCCACCACGCGGTCCAGCTCGCGCTTCGCCTGCCCCGGGTCCAGCGCGCCGCCATAGGGGCCGGTATAGATCTCCACCCGGTCGGCGCCGACGGACTTCGCGAGATCGGGCGCATAAGGATCGGGATCGACGAAGAGCGACACCCGCATGCCGCCCGCGTGAAGCCTGGCGATCACGTCCTTCAGCAGGCCGTTGTTCATGACAATGTCCCAGCCATGGTCCGAGGTGCCCTGCCCCGGATCGTCGGGCACCAGCGTCACCTGGTCCGGCCGGTTGGCCTCGACGAGCCGCAGGAAACGTTCGTCGGGATAGCCTTCGATGTTGTATTCGCGGCCGGGGAACGCGCGGCGCAGCAGGTCGCGCAGCACCGGCACGTCGGCGGCGCGGATGTGGCGTTCGTCCGGGCGCGGATGAACGGTGAGGCCTGCCGCCCCGGCCTCCAGCGCCACGCGGCCCAGACCCTCCAGCGATGGCCAGGGCACCTCGCGCCGGTTGCGCAGGTAGGCGATGGCATTGACATTGACGGACAATTTGCAGGGCAAGGCGGGGCACTCCGGACCGACGGCGCGCCTGCGGCCGGATCGACCGCAGGACAGCCCACTCCGCATAGCCCCTTAGTGGTCCGGCCGGACTATCCGGTTTCGGAAAATAATGTCAGACCACTCAGACCTTCATGCCCTCGGGTCCGCGGCTGATGCCGGCCACGCCGGTGCGGGCCACCTCGACGAGGCCCAGCGGCACCATGAGCGAGATGAACTGCTCCACCTTGTCGCTCTTTCCCGTGATCTCGAAGATGAAGCTCTGGGTGCCGGCATCGATGACCCGCGCGCGAAAGGCATCCGCCAGGCGCAGCGCCTCGACGCCTTCACCATGGCGAGTTCGCGGGTGAGCGCGCTGCCCTGCACCGTCAAGTCGGCCACCGAATGCACCGGCACCATGCGCTCGAGCTGGTGCTTGATCTGCTCGATCACCGCCGGGGTGCCGGATGTGACGATGGTGATGCGCGAGACGTGCTTCTCGTGCTGCGTCTCGGAGACGGTGAGCGAGTCGATGTTGTAGCCGCGGCCCGAGAAGAGGCCGATGACGCGGGCGAGGACGCCCGGTTCGTTGTCGACGATCACCGCGAGCGTGTGGGTCTCGGTGACCGGCTTGCTCTGGTCGAGGAAATAGGCCGAGGCGGGCTGGGCCGTGGCAGGCTTGTTCATGATGTCTCTCCTGATCTCTGGTCCGGCCGGCTCACACCAGCATCTTGCCCTTGGCGTCGATGGCGGTGCCCACTTCCTCGTCGGGAACGTCCTCGCCCATCAGCATCTCGTTGTGCGCCTTGCCCGAGGGGATCATCGGGAAGCAGTTGGCCAGATTGGCCACGCGGCAGTCGAAGATCACCGGATGCGGCGTCTTGATCATCTCCTTGATCGCGGCGTCGAGCTCGGAGGGCTTGGTGGCGCGCATGCCGACGCAGCCATAGGCCTCGGCCAGCTTGACGAAATCGGGAAGCGCCTCGGTATAGCTCTCCGACAGGCGGTTGCCGTGCAGCAGCTGCTGCCACTGGCGCACCATGCCCATGAACTGGTTGTTGAGGATGAAGATCTTGATCGGCAGCCGATACTGCACCGCCGTCGACATCTCCTGCATGGTCATCAGCACCGAGGCGTCGCCGGCGATGTCGATGACCAGCGCCTTGGGATGCGCCATCTGAACGCCGACCGCCGCCGGCAGGCCATAGCCCATGGTGCCGAGGCCGCCGGAGGTCATCCAGCGGTGCGGCTCCTCGAAGCGGTAGAACTGCGCCGCCCACATCTGGTGCTGGCCCACTTCGGTGGTGATGTAGGTGTCCTTGTCCTTGGTGAGCGCATAGAGCCGCTCGATGGCATATTGCGGCATGATGACGTCGGCGTTCTTGCGGTACTTCAGGCAGTCGCGCGCGCGCCAGCCGTCGATCTGCTTCCACCAGGCGTCCAGCGCCTTCTTGTCGAGCGACAGCGACTTGGACTTCCACACGCGGATCATGTCTTCCAGCGCATGGGCCACGTCGCCCACCACGGGGATGTCGACCCGCACCGTCTTGTTGATCGACGAGGGATCGATGTCGATGTGGATCTTCTTCGAGCCGGGCGAAAAGGCATTGAGGCGGCCGGTGATGCGGTCGTCGAAGCGCGCGCCGATATTGATCATCACGTCGCAGTCGTGCATCGCCATGTTAGCTTCGTACATGCCGTGCATGCCGAGCATGCCCAGCCAGTTCTTGCCCGCCGCCGGGTAGGCGCCAAGCCCCATCAGCGTGGAGGTGATCGGGATATTGGTGAGCGCCACGAATTCGCGCAGCAGCTTGGAGGCGGTCGGCCCCGAATTGATCACGCCGCCGCC
>JAPLOT010000293.1 GCA_026400595.1 Alphaproteobacteria bacterium
GCGACTTCTTCGCGGAGGAGATCTGCAGCAGGCCGCAACACATGGAGAGTGTTACAGGCGATGCCGGTCACGAGGTGCGCTGCGCGCGCTACGCCGCGATCGACTGGGACACCCACAAGCCGAAGGGCGTCACCAGCGAGCCGCTTACACCCGGCAAGCCGGTGCTGCAGATCCGCGGCATGAAGAAGTACTATGAGATCGGCGACAATTCGCTTGCCGCGCTGTTCTCCGGCGGAAACGTGCGCTACGTGAAGGCAAACGAGAAGCTCGACTTCGAGGCGCGCGAAGCCGAGACGGTCGCCATCGTGGGCGAGTCGGGCTGCGGCAAGTCCACCTTCGCCAAGGTGCTCATGGGCCTTGAGGCCGCAACGGATGGCGAAGTCATCATCAACGGCGTCGACGTCGCCAGGATGCCGGTCAAGAAGCGTCCGACCGGGCTGGTCTCCAGTCTCCAGATGGTCTTCCAGAATCCCTTCGAGACCCTGAACCCCAGCCATTCCGTGGGCGCCCAGATCGGCCGCGTGCTGAAGAAGTTCGGCGTGGCAAAGACACCGGAGGAGATCGAGGCCAAGACCTACGAACTCCTCGACCTTGTGAAGCTGCCCCGCGAGTTCGCGCTGCGCAAGCCGCGGCAGCTGTCGGGCGGGCAGAAGCAGCGCATCGGCATCGCGCGCGCCTTCGGCGGCAATGCCTCGGTCGTGGTGGCCGACGAGCCGGTGTCGGCGCTCGATGTCTCCGTGCAGGCGGCGGTCACCGGGCTCCTCACCGACATCCAGCGCGCCAAGCGCACCACCATGGTCTTCATCAGCCATGATCTCTCGGTGGTGCGCTACCTCGCGGACCGTATTGTCGTGATGTACCTCGGCCGCATCATGGAACAGGGCACCACCGACCAGGTCTTCGCCCCGCCCTATCATCCCTATACGGAGGCGCTGCTCTCCGCCGTGCCGATCGCCGATACCTCGGTCGAGAAGAAGCACATCGTGCTGAAGGGCGAGCTGCCCTCGCCGATGAACCCACCGCCCGGATGTCCGTTCCAGACCCGCTGCCCGCGCAAGATCGGCGAAATCTGCGAAACCGAGTTGCCGCCCGTGCAGGACCTGGCACCGGGCCACACCATCATGTGCCATCTCCCCAAGGACGAACTCCGCAAGATGGAGCCCGTCTTCAAGATCGCCCGCAAGCCGGCCCGGAAGAAACGCAGCGCCGGTTGACCCTTCATGGAGGTTCCGGCAAATGGCGGGATCTCGAAGCTGGATCCTGTCATGGTGTATTCATCGAAAACGACCGGAAGTGGTGTGCGCTACATCGAGAAGGGTGCTGGCGAGGCCGTACTGCTGGTTCATGGCGGCGGCGAGGATGCGCAGCAATGGTCGGTTGAGATCGAAGGTCTCGCGGTCCGGCACCGCGTGATCGTGGCGGTCTTGGCTGACCTGACGCCTCCGGAAGCATCCGGCACCCTCCGCCGCCTGCTGGACGACCTGGCGGTGCCTGCGGTCACCGTCGTTTCACGGGCGGATGATGCCGGGGCGGCGCTGGCCTTCACGCTGGCGCATCCCATCCGCGTGCGCCGCCTTGCGCTGATCGCGCCGCCTCTGGAGAGTCTTGTGGCGGCAAGCCTTGAAGACATCCGCTGTCCCGTGATGATGACCGGCGACGCCTCCAGCCTCGAGCGCCATCTCGCGCGTGTCGGCCGCGGGCGTCTCCACCCCTCGCCCCGGACCCCGGTGGAGACCGGCCAGCTGCTCCAGGAGTTCCTCTCCGGCAGGCTCAGCAGCTTCGATCCGCGCGAATTGCGGACCGCCTTCGGAACCTTCATGACCGGCGTGACCATCGTCACTACCGCCGGAACCGACGGGCAGCCACGCGGCTTCACCGCCAACAGCTTCACATCGCTCTCCATCGAACCGCCACTGCTGCTCATCTGCATCGGCAAGGGCGCCGCGAGTCGGGAGGTTTTCGAATCCGCGCGCGGCTTCGCGGTGAACATCCTGTCCGAACACCAGAAGGACACCTCCGTGCTCTTCGCCTCCAAGCGGCCGGACAAGTTCCAGCACACCACCTGGCGTCCCGGCCCCTTCGGCAATCCGCTCATCGACGGCGCGGCGGCCTGGTTCGACTGCGCCCGCCACCAGGTGATCGATGCCGGCGACCACATCATCCTGATCGGCCACATCGAGGCCTTTTCCTATACCGACGCCAACCCGCTGGGCTATGCGCGCGGCGGCTACATCACGCTGGGTCTCGAGCAGGCCGCGGTGAATGCGGCGTCGTCCGCCAGTCGCACCATCGTGGGTGCCATCCTCGAAAGCGACAATCGCCTGGTGCTGCTGCCCGATCACCGGCCCAACGGCCTGTCGCTCCCGGAAGTCGGCCGCAGCGGCGCCAGCGGCAGCGCCTCCCGGCTGCACGCGCTTCTGGCCCAGGATGGCATCGACGCCACGCTCGGATTTCTCTTCGCCGTCTTCGAGAATCCCGGCTCCGGCGAGCAGTGCATCTACTACCGCGGGGAGGCCCTGCTGCATGCCCGCGGCCGGCCCGTGCTGGCGAGCTTCGATGACATACCCTGGGATCGCCTGCCGGACGAGGCCACGCGCTCCATGCTCCGGCGCTACGCCGCCGAGCGCAAGCTCGGGCGCTTCAAGGTCTATTCCGGCGATCACCGCCAGGGCACGGTGAGGGCTGTCGAGTGATCCGCTTCGTGCTGCGGTGCAACGCCGTCCGCTCCATCGCCTCTGAAAGCTTCTGATAGACGCCTATCAGGAATTGACATCCAGCCGGAAACTGACTGTGATGACGCCATGGCAAGAGCAACCATCGAAGACGTGGCCGATGCGGCGGGCGTCAGCGTGGCAACCGTTGATCGCGTGCTCAATGGCCGCGCAGCCGTCCGGCCAAAGACGGTGGAACGCGTCGAGAAAGCCATCCGGCTGCTCAACTATCAGTCCGACCGGCTGGCCGCACGCCTTGCACGTTCGAAGGAGTATCGCTTCTGCTTCATCCTGCCGGAGGGCTCCAACGCCTACATGACGCTGCTCGCCGATGCGGTCCGCGAAGAGGCCCTTCGCATGGCGCAGGAGAAGGTGGTGATCGATCTGCGCCACACCGATGTCTTTTCGGCCGACGTGCTGGGCCAGACGCTCGACAAGATCAGCGGGCTTTATGATGGCGTCGCCGCCGTGGCCCTCGACCATCCGCGCGTGCGCGAGTCGATCAACGCCCTGTGCGAGCGCGGCGTTGCGGTGGTGACGCTGGTATCGGACGTGCCGGGTTCGCGCCGCACCCACTACGTGGGCATCGACAATGCCGCCGCCGGCCGCACCGCCGCGACACTGATGGGCCGCTATCTTGCGGGCCGGAGGGGCAAGGTCGGGCTGATCGCGGGGTCGCTGTCGCTGCGCGATCATGTCGAACGCCAGTTCGGCTTCGAGCAGGTCATGCTCCACGAGTATCCCGGCCTCACCCTGCTGCCGGTGCGCGAAGGCCGCGACGACTGGCAGATCGTCCAGGGCGTCGCCGCCCAGCTGCTGCATGACCATCCGGACCTGATCGGCCTCTACAACGTGGGCGCGGGGACGCGCGGCATCGTCGGCGCGCTGGAAGCCGCAGGGCGCCAGCGGCAGGTCGTCTACATTGCCCATGAACTCACCGACGAATCCCGCCGCGCGCTGATCGATGGCACCATCGACATCGTGATCAACCAGGATGCCGGCCATGAAGTGCGCAGCGCCATCCGGGTGCTGATGTCGCGCACCGACCGGTCGCCCATCGTCGAGGCGATGGAACGCATCCGCATCGACATCTACGTTCGCGACAACATTCCCTGAGGCAACCCCATGTATCTCGGTCTCGACTTCGGCACTTCATCGGTCAAGGGCGTTCTCATCGACGCCAGTCAGAAGATCATCGCCACGGCCAGCGCACCGCTGAAGGTCTCGCGGCCGCATCCCGGCTGGTCGGAGCAGAATCCCGAGGACTGGTGGAAAGCCTGCAACACGGTGGTCAAGACCCTGGGCCGGAAGAAGCCCAAGGCGGTGGCGGCAGTGGAAGGCATCGGCCTTTCCGGCCAGCAGCATGGCGCCACGCTGCTCGACGCAGGCGGAAAGGCGCTCAGGCCCTGCATCCTGTGGAACGACGCGCGCTCCTTCAAGGAGTGCGAGGAGATCATGGCGCGCGAGCCGAAGGCGGTGCCGCTCGCCGGCAATGTTCCGCTCGCCGGCTACACCGCGCCGAAGCTCGTCTGGGTGAAGAAGCACGAGCCGCGCATCTTCGACAAGGTGGCGAAGGTCCTGCTGCCAAAGGACTACATCCGCTTCCGCATGACCGGCGACTATGCCTCCGACATGTCGGATTCCTCGGGCACCTTCTGGCTCGACATCGCCAGGCGCGAATGGTCGGACCTGCTGCTCGCCGCCAGCGACATGCGGCGCGACCAGATGCCGAAGCTCTACGAAGGCACCGATGCCACGGGCCGCCTCACGCCGGCCGTCGCCAAGGCCTGGAACATGCCGAAACGGCCGCTGGTGGCGGGCGGCGGTGGCGACAATGCGGCGGCGGCCTGCGGCATCGGCGCGGTCACCGACAATTCCGCCCTCGTCTCGATCGGCACCTCGGGCGTGCTCTTCGTCTCCAACGACAGGTTCCGCCCCAATGCCGGCCGCATGGTGCATGCCTTCTGCCATGCCGTGCCCGACACCTGGCATCAGATGGGCGTCATTCTGTCCGCCGCCGCCAGCCTCGAATGGCTGGCCGGCATCCTCGGTTCCCCGGCGCCGAAGCTGATCGGCGGCCTCGGCAAGACGCTCACCGGCCCGTCGCCCGCGCTTTTCCTGCCCTATCTCTCGGGCGAGCGCACACCGGTGGGCGACGCGCAGGTGCGAGGTCTCATCATGGGGCTGGGCCATGAGACCGACCACCGGATGCTGACTCATGCAGCCCTGGATGCCGTGGCCTTCGCTTTCCGCGACAGCCTCGAAGCCCTCAAGGATGCAGGCACCAAGGTGAAGCGCGTGACGGCGGTGGGCGGTGGCTCGCGCTCCGATCTCTGGCTCGAGATCATCGCCACGGTCCTCGGCGTACCGGTCGACCTGCCGGCGGCCGGCGATGTCGGCGGCGCCTTCGGGGCTGCGCGCCTCGGGCTCATTGCCGCAACCGGCGCCGATTTCCGCAAGGTGCTCACCGCGCCGAAGACGGCCCGCACCATCAAGCCCAACCCCAAGGCGCGCGAGGCCTATGAGGCGCAGTATCGCCGCTACACGCAGATCTATCCCGCCATCAAGGAGATTTACCGCTGATGACCAAATTCTATTCCCGGAAGGACCCGATCCGGTACGAAGGTCCCTCCTCCACCAGCGAGCTTGCGTTCCGCTGGTACAATCCCGACCAGAAGGTGCTCGGCAAGACAATGCGCGAGCAGATGCGCTTCGCGGTGGCCTACTGGCACACGCTGTGCTGGCCGGGGACCGATCCCTTCGGCGGTGACACGTTCCAGCGCCAATGGCACCACATGGGCGACGAGATGGCGGCGGCCCGCATGAAGGCCGACATCATGTTCGAGACCCTGGCGCTTCTCGACGTCGACTTCTTCTGCTTCCACGATCTCGACATCGCGCCGGAAGGCAAGTCGCTGAAGGAGTTCAACGCCAATGTCACTGCGATCGCCAAGATCTTCGAGAAGAAGATGGCGGCCGGAAACAAGAAGCTGCTGTGGGGAACCGCCAACATGTTCTCCAACCGCCGCTTCATGGCGGGCGCGGCCACCAATCCCGATCCGGACGTCTTCGCCTATTGCGCAGCGCAGGTGAAGCACTGCCTCGACGTGACCAAGGATCTCGACGGCGCCAACTACGTCATGTGGGGCGGCCGCGAGGGCTACGAGACGCTGCTCAACACCAACATCGGCCATGAGCTTGAACAGGCCAAGCGCTTTCTTTCCATGGTCGTCGAATACAAGCACAAGATCGGCTTCAAGGGGCCGATCCTGCTCGAGCCCAAGCCACAGGAACCGACCAAGCACCAATACGACTACGATGTGGCCACCTGCTACGCGACCATCGCATCCCTCGGCCTGCAGAAGGACGTGAAGCTCAACATCGAGCAGAACCACGCCATCCTCGCCGGCCACACCTTCGAGCATGAGATCGCGCTGGCCGCAGCGCTTGGCGTCTTCGGCGGCATCGACATCAACCGCGGCGACTACCAGTCGGGCTGGGACACCGACCAGTTCGCCATGAACATTCCCGAGATGGCGCTTGCCTTCCTCGAGATCCTGAAAGCCGGCGGCTTCACCACCGGCGGGCTGAACTTCGACGCCAAGATCCGCCGCCAGTCGATCGATCCGGACGACATCCTGCATGCCCATGTCGGCTCCATGGATGCCTGCGCCCGCGGCCTTCTGATGGCCGCGAAGATCATCGAGGACGGCAAGCTCAAGGGCGTCGTCGACCAGCGCTATGGCAAATGGAAGGAGCCGCAGAACCAGGCCATGCTGTCGGGCAAGGAAACGCTCGACTCCATCGCCGCGCGTGTGCTGTCCTCGGGCCTCGACCCGCAACCCACGTCAGGGCGTCAGGAACGCCTCGAGAATCTCGTCAATTCCTACATCTGAGGTCAGGGAGGACCAAAGCACATGGCAACCAACATCAAGGGACCGGCGATCTTCCTCGCGCAATTCGCGGGCGATGCGGCGCCGTTCAATTCCTGGGACTCGATCACCAAGTGGGCGGCCTCGCTCGGCTACAAGGGCGTGCAGATACCCAGCTGGGACGGCCGCATGATCGACCTCAAGAAGGCCGCGGAGTCGAAGACCTATTGCGACGAGCTCAAGGGCGTGGCGAAGCAGAACGGCGTTGAGATCACCGAGTTGTCGACCCATCTGCAGGGCCAGCTGGTGGCCGTGCACCCGGCCTATGACGAGGCCTTCGATGCCTTCGCGCCCGCAAGCTTCCACGGCAAGCCCAAGGAGCGCCAGGCCTGGGCCGTCCAGCAAGTCAAGTATGCGGCCAAGGCCTCGCGCAATCTCGGCCTCGGCGCGCACGTGTCCTTTCCCGGCGCCCTGTGCTGGCCCTTCATGTATGGATGGCCGCCGCGCCCGGCGGGCCTCATCGAGGAAGGCTTCGACGAGCTGGCGCGACGCTGGAAGCCCCTGCTCGACGTCTTCGACGAGAATGGTGTCGACGTCGGCTTCGAATTGCATCCCGGCGAAGACGTCATGGACGGCGCCACCTTCGAGATGTTCCTCGAGCGCCTCAACAACCACCCGCGCTGCATGATCAACTACGATCCCTCGCACTTCGTGCTGCAGCAGCTCGACTACCTGGCCTTCATCGACATCTACAAGGACCGCATCTGCGCCTTCCATGTGAAGGACGCGGAGTTCAATCCCACCGGCAAGCAGGGTGTCTATTCCGGCTTCCAGCCCTGGATCAACCGCGCCGGCCGCTTCCGTTCGCTGGGCGACGGACAGGTGGATTTTGCGGCGATCTTCTCGAAGATGGCGGCGAACAACTATGACTCCTGGGCGGTGCTGGAGTGGGAATGCTGCCTCAAGGATTCGGTGCAGGGCGCCATGGAAGGCGCGCCCTTCATCGAGAGCCACATCATCAAGGTCACGGAAAAATCCTTCGATGACTTCGTGGCGGGCTCGGCCGACAAGGCCAAGATCCACCGCATCCTCGGCATCAAGTAAGGACGAAGGCCATGGTTTCCGGAACAAGCGAAAAGAACACGGGCCGCATCCGCCTCGGCATGGTGGGCGGTGGACAGGGCGCCTTCATCGGCGCCGTGCACAGGCTTGCCGCGCGCATGGACGATCACTACGACTTCGTGGCAGGCGCACTGTCGGCCGAGGCGAAGAAGGCCAAGGCCTCCGGCGAGGAACTCGGCCTCGCCGCGGAGCGCATCTACACCGACTTCAAGGAGATGGCGAAGTCCGAAGCCGGGCGCAAGGACGGCATCGAGGCGGTGGCCATCGTTACGCCGAACCACATGCATGTTCCGGCGGCGATGGCCTTCATCGAGCATGGCATCCATGTCATCTGCGACAAGCCCCTGGCGCTGTCGTTGAAGGAGGCCAGGGCGCTCGAGAAGCTTCTGGCGCGCAAGAAGAACGTGATCTTCGCGCTCACGCACAACTATTCGGGCTACCCGATGATCCGCCAGGCCAAGGCCATGGTGGCGGCGGGCGAACTGGGCGAGATCCGCGTCGTCCAGGGTGAGTATCCGCAGGACTGGCTCACCACCGCGCTGGAGAAGACGGGGCAGAAGCAGGCCGCCTGGCGCACCGACCCGAAGCGGTCCGGCGCCGGCGGTTGTATCGGCGACATCGGCACCCACACCTATCAGCTCATGTGCGAAGTCTCCGGCCTGAAGGCCGAGGAACTCTCGGCTGATCTCTCGTCCTTCGTGAAGGGCCGGGTGCTGGACGACAACGCCAATGTCATGTTGCGCTTCAAGGGCGGCGCCAAGGGCATGCTCTGGGCCAGCCAGGTGGCGCCGGGCAACGAGAACGGCCTGAAGATCCGCGTCTATGGCACCAAGGGCGGACTCGAGTGGAAGCAGGAAGATCCCAACCAGCTCTGGTACACGCCCTATGGCGAGCCGAAGCGCCTGATCACCCGTGGCGGTGCGGGATCGAATGCCGCGGCGGGCCGCGTCACGCGCGTCCCGCCTGGCCATCCGGAAGGCTATCTGGAAGGCTTCGCCAACGTCTATTCGGAAGTGGCAAGGGCCATCAAAGCGCGCCGCCTCGGCCGAAAGCCCGACAAGGACGTGGCCTTCCCCGGCATCGCCGATGGCGTGGACGGCATGGCCTTCATCGAGGCCTGCGTGAAGTCCTCGGCGAAAAACGGCAAGTGGACAAAACTCTGACCCTGTCCACCCACTGAAAGGAGCGGGGGGCCGGAGCGCGGCGAGATTAGACAGAGTCAACAGAGTGACCCCCCCCCGCTCTCGATCCCTCCCCAAATGGGAGAGGGAGGGAGAAGGCCATTACATGCAAGGCCTTCCCTGCTACGCCTTGCCATCCTTGAGAATGCTGTGGCGCAGGCGCCGCACGCCAAGCCAGACGACGAGAACCACGACCGGAATCGACAGAAGGCTCAGGAGCTTCGTGTCGAGCGCCGGAACATAGCTGCCCAACCCTTCGATGAGCTTGGTGACGATGCCGATCATGTAGTAGCTGATCGCCACCACCGAGAGGCCCTCGACGGTCTGCTGCAGGCGGAGCTGCTGCTGGCCCCGCTTGTCGACGGAGGCCAGCAGTTTCTGGTTCTGGCCCTCGAGCGCGATGTCGACGCGGGTGCGCAGCAGATTGCTGGCGCGTTCGCTGCGCTCGGCCAAATTGGTGATGCGGTCGGCCACCGCCCGGCAAGTGGCCATGGCCGGTCCGAAGCGGCGGTCGAGAAAGACGCCGATGCGCTGGAAGCTCATCACCTTCTCTTCGCCCAGTTCCTCGATGCGCTTGTCGACCAGCGCCGCATAGGCGCGGGCGGCAGCGAAGCGGTAGCTCGAGCGACTAGAGATCTCTTCCACGTCTCGGGCGATGCCGCTGAGCTGGCCGAGAAGTTCCGCGTCTTCGTGACTTTCCCGCGAGGACAGCATGTCGGCCGTCACCTTGGAGACGGCACGTTCAAGCCCCACCAGTTCCGTCAGGATCCTGCGCGCCAGTGGCAGGGCCAGCAGTGCCATCATGCGGTAGGTCTCGATCTCATGGATTCGGCGGACGACCCGGCCCAGCCGCAGCGGCGAGAGCCCGTGGTCCTGCACCAGCATGCGAGTATAGCCATCCGGCCCGATGCGGAAGTCGGTCCAGACCGTGGCCTGACCGGAACTCACCTTGGATCCGGCGATGTCGTCGTGCCCGAAAGTGCGGACCAGTTCATCGGTGTCGGGCGTCGGATCGGATGCCGAGAGGATGCGCGTGTGGATGGCCACCAGCCGCCTGCCTGGCAATCCGTCCAGCCAACCGAGCGGCAGCAGCGCGATCGCCTCCCCGTCGCCGCCGCCTTCGGCGATCACGCTGATCCGGTAGAATTCGCCATGGCGTTCATACTTGATCTGGCCGCCCTTGATTTCCACCGAGTGATGCGCTGCCCCGTCGACTGGCGGCTTCACCCCCAGCGCGTCGCAGAGCTGCTTCACGTTGATGAGGGGATCCGGGTCGCCTTCCCCGATGGTGAAAGCCAGGTGCGTCACCCGCGCCGGCGCCGTGACCGGAAGTCCGGGCCGGCCGTGCAATTCGTCGTTCAGGACGCTTCGAAGTTCGTGATCGCGCATGAATGATCCCCTGCCACACCCATATGGGCAGCCCGGCGAGGGGTCAATGTGTCCAAGTGACAGTGCCCCGAAAGCTTGGTCTTGCCAAGTCTTCGCGGCTGGACAAAGGTCTTGCGAGTTTTGGACGGGCAAGGCGATTCCCGATGGCAGAGGCAGATTCCGGCGAGCTTTACGGCAACAAGCTCATTCGCATGCTTGAGGTCGTATGGGGCGACGGGTACCTGTCGCCGGGTGGGCCCGACGAGGTGGGCCGGGTGCTGGCCGGGTTGGACCTCACGGGCAAGTCGGTACTTGACATCGGCAGCGGTGCCGGCGGCATCGATATCCAGTTGGTCAGAGAGCATGGTGCAGGACATGTGACCGGCATTGATGTCGAGGACACGGTCATCGCGACTGCGCGCAGCAAGATCGCGGCCGCGGGGCTGGAGGGCCGCATTGGCTTCGCCAAGGTGGCGCCCGGTCCCTTGCCCTTCCCTCCGGCCTGTTTCGATGTGGCCTTCAGCAAGGACTCCATCGTCCACATTCCCGACAAGCATGCCCTGGCCCGCGAAGTCTTCCGGGTCCTGCGGCCCGGAGGCCGGTTCGCCGCATCCGATTGGCTGATCGGACACGATGACGAGCCATCCCCCCAGATGAAGGAGTACATCAAGGCCGAGGGACTGGATTTCGGTATGGCCTCGCCGGCGCGCTACCGGGCGGCCCTCCAGGACGCAGGATTCTCCGAGATCGCCATCACCAGCCGCAATGCCTGGTATCGGGATCAGGCCCGCCGGGAAGTCGAAGCCATGCGGGGGCCGCTTTATGCCCAGACGGCCGCCGAGCTTGGCCGCGAGTTCGTGGACCACAACATCGAGATCTGGAGCCGCATGTTGAAGGTTCTCGACAGCGGCGAACATTGCCCCACCCATATCCGCGCCCGGAGGCCTGTGTGATGCCATCGTCGGCCGCCGACTCTGGGCTTGGGCGCAAGGCCTCGAAGGAGGTTCGCAAGCAGCAGTTGATCGAGGCAACGATCCGCGTCCTCGCCTTGAAGGGCTATGCGGCGCT
>JAPLOT010000159.1 GCA_026400595.1 Alphaproteobacteria bacterium
TCCACCGAATAGAGCTGCGGGCCGCCGTTCTCGCCGGGCGAATCGCGGAAGAACATGAGCACGCGGCTGTTGGGCGCCCAGGTGGGGCCCTCGTTGTGGAAGCCCTCGGTGAGAATGCGCTCGCCCGATCCGTCGGGGCGCATGACGCCGATGGCGAATTTTCCGCCGCCCTGCTTGGTGAAGGCGATGTACTGGCCGTCCGGCGACCACACCGGCGTGGAATAGCGGCCGTTGCCGAAGCTGATGCGGGTCTGGCCCGATCCATCGGCGCCCATCACGTAGATCTGCTGGGTGCCCCCGCGGTCGGACTCGAAGGTGATCTGGCTGCCATCCGGCGAATAGCTGGGCGCGGTGTTGATGGCCGGCACGTTGGTCAGCTGGCGCAGGCCGCGCGAGCGCAGGTCGAGCTCGAAGATGTTCGAGTTGCCGCCATCCTGAAGGCTCATGATGACGCGCTGGCCATCGGGCGAGAAGCGCGGCGAGAAGCTCATGTTGGGGAATTCGCCGACGATCTCGCGCTGCCGCGTGTCGATGTTCATCAGATAGACCCGCGGCGTGTCGTTGCCGAAGGACATGTAAGTGATCTCGTTGGTGGAGGGCGAGAAACGCGGCGTCAGCACCAGTTCATTGCCATCGGTGAGCGGGCGCGGGTTGTATCCGTCCTGGTCCATGATGGCGAGTTTCTTGATGCGCTGGCTCTTGGGGCCCTCTTCCTGCACGAAGACGACGCGCGTGTCGAAATAGCCGTCGATGCCGGTGAGCGACTTGTAGATCACGTCGGAGATCAGATGCCCGATGCGGCGCAGGTTCTTCGGGGTGGTGGTGAATTGCTGGGCCGCCAGCTGCTGCTGGGTGTTCACGTCCCACAGGCGGAATTCGGCCCTCACCTTGCCGCCCTCGAGAAAGACCTGGCCGGTAACCAGCGCCTTGGCGTTGATCTGCCGCCAGTCGCCGAAGCGCGGCGGCGTGTTGAAATCGCTGATCTGCTCGATGAAGGAGGCCGGGTCGATCGGCGCGAAATAGCCCGAGCGCCCGAGATTGTTGGTGATCACACCATTGATGGTGGTGCCCGCCTCTTCGGCCCCGCCCCCGACGAGGAACGGCGCAATGGCGATGGGCTGCGGATCGACGCGTCCGCCAGTGCGAGAATGGCGCGCCGGGTGCTGTGGGCGGCGTGGCGTGACAGGGTCATGGTGCTGCGGGTTCCGGTCATCTGTCGAACATCATGACATCATGTTCGGGTTGAAGTTCAGGATGAGGTCCTTCCACAGGTCATACTGCTCCTGCGGGAGAAAATCGTAGGACTGGCAGCCGAGGATGGCCGCCACGGTGGAGCGCGCCGTGGTTCCGAACAGCGGCTCGGCGGAACCATTCATCACCTGCGGCTCGCCGATGACGGTACCGTCGGTGTTCAGCTGAAAGCGGACCCTGATGGTGATATTGGCCTCGCGGGCGCCGGGCGGCACCGACCAGCACTCCTGGATGCGCGACCGCAGCGCATCGATGGCTGTGGCGGAGAGCACATTGTCCGTCCCCTGAAGATTTGCCTCGCTGGCGGCCGGATTGCCATCGGTTGCGGCAATGCTGGCGTCGGTCGTCTTTTCTTCGTTTTCCTTGTTGAGGAAGGCATCGTCGTTGAGGATCTCCTCAAGCTTGGCGACATCGAGCTCCGGCTTTTTCTTCTCGGGCTTCGGCTTTTCCTTGGGCTTGACCTCGGCCTTCTTGACCTCTTCCTTCTTCGGCTTTTCCTTCTTCGGCGCCGGCTCCTCGGCGACCGTTTCCTTGATCAGTTCCTTCAGCGCATCGGGCTCGGGCGGCGGCGGTTCGGCGGCCTTGGCTTCCTTGGCGGCCTTCTTGGTCTCCTCGGCGATCTTCGCCTGGGTGTCTTCCGGCTTCTTGACGACCTCGGCCTTCTTTGGCGCCGGCGCCTCGACCGGCTTCGGCTCCTCGGCCTTGGTCATGGCCATCTGCTTGGTGGTGTCGCTGATCTTCGAGATATCGACCATCACCGCTTCCTGCGGCTTGATCTTGTAGGGGTTGGCCTCGGGCAACGTCACCAGCGCGGCGATCAGGATCGACGCGTGCAGCAGGAGCGACGTGGTGAGGCTGTACTTCATCTCAGTTTGCCGGCGCCTCGTCCTTGGTGGCGGTGATGAGCCCGATCTTGCGATAGCCGGCGCTGTTGAGCAGGCCCATCACTTCCATGACCCGGCCATAGGGCACGCTGGTGTCGGCACGCACGAAGAGCTGCTCCTCGTAGCCGGCCTTGGCGATGGCCGTCAGCTTGGAGGCGAGTTCGGCAAGCGGGATTGCGGTCTCCTGCAGGAACAGCGCGCCATCCTGCTGAACGCGCTGATAACCGCCCGCCGATCCGCCTGCCGAAGCACCCATCGCTATACCCGCTCGTCCAGTTGCCGCGAGATGATCGCCGAGAACTCATCGGCAAAATTCTCCAGCCGCGAGCCGATGCGGCCCGTGTCGGCGGTGAACATGTTGTAGAAGATTGTCGCCGGTATGGCGGCAACGAGGCCGATGGCCGTGGCAAAGAGCGCCTCGGCGATGCCGGGGGCCACCACCGCAAGATTGGTATTCTGCGAATTGGCGATGGCCTGGAAGGAGACCATGATGCCCCAGACCGTGCCGAAGAGGCCGATGAAGGGCGCGGCCGAGCCGGTGGTCGCCAGGAAAAGCAGGCGCGCCTCGACGTCGTGCATCTCTTTCTGGATCTGCACGTCCATCACCTTCTCGATGCGCTTCTGGACGCCGTGGAAGCCGGCCCGCATGGCCGCTTCCTGGCTGCGCTTCCATTCGCGCATGGCCGCCATGAAGATGGCCGCCAGCCCGACGGTCGGCCGGTTGCCCAGCGAGATGTAGAGATCCTCGAGCGACTGGCCCGACCAGAAATTCTGCTCGAAACGGTCATTGGCGGCGTTCATCTTCCGCATGGCAAAGAACTTCTCGATGATGATGGCCCAGCTCCACACCGACGACAGGGCAAGCCCCAGCATGACCAGCTTGACGACCCAGCTCGCCTGCATGACGAGGTGCCAGAGCGAGATGTGCCCTGTCTGCGCAACTGTTTCGACCGCTACCGGATCCATCCTGTCCTTCCATCCGCGCCCGGAAGCCAATTCAGCTTCCGCCGCCCCTGCGCACCACACCCTTTGGGAGATGTGCCCTGAAACATGCCAAATCTGTCGAAACTGCGGCGATTCGGGCACTTATGCCCAAAACGGCAGTGGAGCCGGCCGTTCCCAGCCCGCTCTGCCTCCACTTGACGGAAACATGGTTAAGGTCGTGTTACGATCCTGATTCCCCACGGGAATTCAGCGCGAGCAGCAAGTCCGGCGCAAATCGGCGCGGTCGCCCCCGCGCATCGATCAGCGCGACCGTCACCTGGGCCTGAAAGATCGGGGTTCCGTCGCGGTTTACCCGCTGGTCGAGCACGAGCCGGGCCCCGCCTGTTTCGGCCAGCCGCGTCTCGACCTCGAGCAGGTCGTCCAGCCGCGCCGGGCGCAGGAAATCGCAGGTCATGCGGCGGACGACGAAGAAGGCATCCGTCATCGCGCTCTGATGAACGCCGCGCAGGCGGAGGAAATCGGTCCGGCCGCGCTCGCAGTATTTCAGATAGTTGGCGTGATAGACCACGCCGCCGGCGTCGGTATCCTCGTAATAGACCCGCACCGGAAGCACATGCAACCCGCCCCGGCCGTGCCCGGCGATATGGGGCCAGCGTTCAGTCATCGCCGCCGTCCAGGGGCAGCAGGCCCTGCGCAATCTCCGGACGCTGCGGCACCGCGAGGCCCAGATGGCGGAAGGCATGGGCGGTCAGCAGCCGCCCGCGCGGCGTGCGGTTGAGGAATCCCAATTGCAGCAGATAGGGCTCGACAATGTCCTCGATGGCGTCGCGCGCTTCCGACAGCGAGGCGGCGATGGTGTCGATGCCCACCGGGCCGCCGCCGAAGTTGCCGGCACTGCAGGCGAGATAGCGGTGGTCGAGGGCATCCAGCCCGCGGTCGTCAACATCGAGGCTGCGCAGTGCCCTGTCGGCTGCGGCGCGGTCGATGGTCGCGGTGCCGGCCACGGCGGCAAAATCGCGCACCCGGCGCAACAGCCGTCCGGCGATGCGGGGCGTGCCGCGCGAGCGCTTGGCGATCTCGCGCGCGCCATCCTCCGAGACGCTCACCTGCATGACCCGCGCGCCGCGCTTCACGATCTCGAGGAGCTCGTCCTCGGCGTAGAAGTCGAGCCGGACGGGAATGCCGAAGCGGTCGCGCAGCGGCGTGGTGAGAAGGCCGGTGCGCGTCGTGGCGCCGACGAGGGTGAACTTCGCAAGGTCGATGCGGACCGAGCGGGCCGCGGGGCCCTCGCCGATGATGAGGTCGAGCTGGAAATCCTCCATCGCCGGATAGAGGACCTCCTCCACCGCCGGGTTCAGGCGATGGATCTCGTCGATGAAGAGCACGTCGCGCTCTTCGAGATTGGTAAGGAGCGCCGCCAGGTCACCCGCCTTGGCGATGACGGGGCCCGAGGTGGCCTTGAAGTTGACGCCCAGCTCGCGCGACATGATCTGCGCCAGCGTCGTCTTTCCGAGGCCGGGAGGACCGGCGAAGAGCACGTGATCCAGCGCCTCGCCGCGCGCCTTGGCCGCCTCGATGAAGACGCGCAGGTTCTGCTTGGCCTTGGACTGGCCGACGAATTCCTCAAGCCGCTGCGGCCGGAGATGCGTGTCGATGGCATCTTCCGGGATCTTCTCGCGGCCGGTGAGACGGGTGTTCATGCCAGCGCCAGTTCCTTGAGCGCCAGCCGGATGAGTTTTTCCGTGGGCTGATCATCGCCCGCCTTGCGCAGGGCCGCGGCCACTGCCGCTCCAGCCTGGGTCTGGCCATAGCCGAGGTTGACCAGCGCTGAAACCGCGTCCGCCGCGGCGGTGGGCTGGGGCGCATCGAGGTCGGCCTGCAGCCTGGCCAGCGTGGCATCGGAGGCGGCGAAGCTGGGCGCCTTGTCCTTGAGTTCCAGCACGATGCGTTCGGCCAGCTTGCGGCCCACGCCATTGGCGCGGCCGATCATCGCCTTGTCCTGCATGGCGATGGCATTGCCGACCTCATGCACCGAGAGGGTGGAGAGAATGGCCAGCGCCACCTTGGTGCCGACCCCCTGCACCGACTGCAGCAGGCGGAACCAGTCGCGCTCGAGCGTGGAGGCAAAGCCGACGAGGCGGATCATGTCCTGGCTGACCAGCATCTCGGTGTGGATTTCCGCGAACTCGCCCTGGCCCGGCAGGGCCTGCAGCGTGCGCGACGAGCAGGCCACGTGATAGCCCACGCCGTTTACGTCGATCACCACCCAGTCGGGTCCGTAAGCGTCGATCCGGCCCTTGAGTTTTGCGATCATCGGCGAGTCCCGTTGCTATGCCCTGCTACTGCTCAAGCCAGAACAAGTCAAGAACGCGCAAGCAGCCGGGCCAGTGTCTGGCCGGTCCGATGGTGGGCATGGCAGATGGCGATGGCCAGCGCGTCGACCGAGTCCGCGCTGTTGAGCTGCGCCCGCGGCAGCAGCAGTTTCACCATGTGCTTGACCTGGTCCTTCTCCGCATGCCCGGCCCCCACCACCGACTTCTTGATGGTGTTCGGCGCATATTCGGAAACAGGAATGGACAGCATGGCGGGCGCCAGCATGACCACGCCGCGGGCCTGGCCCAGCTTCAGCGTGGCGCGCGCATCGGTGTTGACGAAGGTCTCCTCCACCGCCGCTTCATCAGGTTCATGGGCGCGGATGACGGCGACGAGCTGCGAGTGGATTTGCAGCAGGCGTTCGGCGAGTGGCGCATCGGCATCGGAGTGAACCGATCCGTCCGCAACGTATGAGAGCCGCTGACCCTCCGAGGCGATCACGCCCCAGCCGGTGTTGCGCAGGCCCGGATCGATGCCGATGATTCGCACCATCGGCCAAGCCTAGCAGATCACTCGCCGCCGAGCTTGGCCATGATCTCGTCCGAGATGTCGGCGTTGGAGAAGACCACCTGCACGTCGTCGTCCTCGTCGAGGCCGTCGACCAGCTTCATCAGGCT
>JAPLOT010000001.1 GCA_026400595.1 Alphaproteobacteria bacterium
TCGGATTCCTCCCCAGAGCGAACTCCCGAGGCCAGGAATCCGCAATCCGTATTCCGCAATCCGCAATCACTACTGTCCGGTTAAGGCTTTTCTGTTTTGGCTTAACATGCATGAGGGCAGTGCCTTACAGCAGAACATGACCGTTTTCGATTTCAACTCGTTTCGTCGTTTCGGGCATGATCCTTCCAACTCACACTGGAAGGAGCAGGCCCATGAACGCTGGACAGACCATCTTCTCCCAACTGATGGACTTCTTGCCGACGCACGAGTTCAACCGTTGCGTCCGCCGCTACGCCGGCAATCGCCGCGTGCGACAGTTCTCCTGCCGAGATCAGTTTCTCTGCATGGCCTTCGCACAACTGACCTATCGCGAAAGCCTGCGCGACATCGAGACCTGTCTGCGAGCGATGAGCCACAAGCTCTACCATGCCGGGTTCCGCACGACCGTTGCCCGCAGTACGCTGGCCGACGCCAACGAGGTGCGCGACTGGCGCATCTACGCCGACTTCGCGGCCGTGCTCATCGCGCACGCCCGCAGACTCTACGCCAAGGACGGCTTTGGCGTCGAGTTGAAGCGCACCGTCTATGCCTTCGACTCCACAACCATCGACCTGTGTCTGGCGCTGTTCCCCTGGGCGCAGTTTCGCCGCCACAAGAGTGCCGTCAAGCTTCACACCCTGATCGACCTGCGTGGCAGTATCCCTTGTTTTGTGCATGTTTCCGGGGGCAAGATGGCCGACGTCACCTCGTTGGACCTGGTCCCGATCGAGGCCGGTTCCTTCTATGTGCTGGACCGCGGGTACACCGACTTCGGGAGACTCTATCGGTTCACGCAAGGCTCGGCATTCTTCATCATCCGCGCGAAACGCGACCTCGACTTCATCCGTCAAGCGCGCCGAGAGGTGGACAAGTCCACCGGCCTTCGCAGCGACACGACGATCCGTCTCCGCGGGCCCAAGACGTCGACGCTGTATCCCGCACCGCTTCGTCGGATCAGCTACTACGCCGCCGACATCGACAAGCGGTTTGTCTTCCTGACCAACAACTTCACGCTGTCGCCTCTGACGATCGCGCGGCTCTACAAGTGCCGCTGGCAGGTGGAACTCTTCTTCAAGTGGATCAAGCAGTACCTTCGGATCAAGGCGTTCTACGGCACGTCGATCAATGCCGTGAAGACGCAGGTGTGGATCGCCGTGTGCGTGTACGTGCTGGTGGCCATCGTGAAGAAGGAGCTGAAGATCGACCGCAGCATGGGCGAAATCCTGCAAATTCTGAGCATCAGCCTTTTTGAAAGAACGCCTGTTTTGCAGGCTATTTCGCACGATCCGCTCACAATGGAAAGTAGCACTGTTCATAACCAGTTGCCACTATTTGACTTTTAACCGGACAGTAGTGATTTCAGATTTGAGATTTCGAATTTGAGATCTCAGATTTGAGATCCCGGGCGTCGGTCCGCAAGCGAGGAAACCCACAATGGGCAAAGCACAATTGCAGGAAGCAACAATC
>JAPLOT010000034.1 GCA_026400595.1 Alphaproteobacteria bacterium
GGAATTGAGCTTGGCCCAGATCTGTGCCGGACGCCCCGCCTTGGCATGCTCGATCTCTTCGTAGATATGATCGAGAAGCCGTTTCTTCAGATTGAGGGGCGAGATTGCAATTTTTTCGAGGTCCTCCGGCTGAGCGTAACCGGTGATGAAATTGAAGAGCCGCGCCGCGTCACGAACCAGCGCGGGATCGCATGTGAAAAAGGACAGGTCGGTGTAGACCTTTGCAGTGATCGGGTGATAGTTGCCTGTGCCAAAATGCACATAGGTGCGCATGGCACCACCTTCGCGGCGGACGACCATGGAGACCTTGGCGTGGGTCTTAAGCTCGATGAAGCCGAAGACCACCTGCACGCCTGCCCGCTCGAGGTCGCGGGCCCACTGGATATTGGCTTCCTCGTCGAATCGTGCCTTGAGCTCGACCAGCGCCATGACCGACTTGCCGGCTTCGGCGGCCTTGGCAAGCGCGGCAACGATTGGTGAGTCCTTCGAGGTGCGATAGAGTGTCTGCTTGATTGCGACCACGTCAGGATCGTTCGCCGCCTGCAGCACGAACTGCACCACGACGTCGAAGGACTCATAAGGGTGGTGCACCACGATGTCCTTCTGGCGGATGGCCGCGAAGCAATCGCCGCCATGGTCGCGGATACGTTCGGGGAAGCGCGCCACGAAGGGCTTGAACTTCAGGTCGGGGCGCTCGTCGAGGATGAGCTGCCTGGTGTCGGAATAGCCGACGAGGCCCGCCGACGTGACGATGATGTCGTGCGCGACGTCCAGTTCCTCGGCGATGAAGTCGCGCAGGTTCTGCGGGCAGCGGCCGTCAACCTCCATGCGGATCACCGAGCCGCGGCGCCTGCGTTTCAAGGCGCTCTCGAACACGCGCACCAGATCTTCTGCTTCTTCCTCGATTTCGATGTCGCTGTCGCGGATGACACGGACGAGCCCTTCGCCCAACACCTCGTAACCTGGGAAGAGGCGCGGAATGAAGTGCGTGAGCAAGGCCTCCAGCGATATGAACCGCACGCTGCCCGCTTCGCCTGCAGGCAGGCGAATGAAGCGGTCGAGCTGCTGCGGAATGGGCAGCAGGGCCTTCATCATGCCGCCGTCCTTGCGCCGCTTCAGTTCCAGGCAGATGAAGAAGCCGCGGTTGGGGATAAACGGAAAGGGATGTGCAGGATCGATGGCGATCGGCGTGACCACCGGCAGTATCTGCTCAAGAAAGCGCTGATCGGCCCAGTCGCGCTCGCTCGGAAGTAGCTCTGGGCCGGTGACGATGACGATGCCGGCCTCCGCCAGTTCCTCCTTCAGCTGCAACCAGCGAAGGTCCTGTTCGGCCATCAGTTCCTGGGCCTTGCGCCGGATCTGCTCCAGCTGCTCGGCCGGCGTCAGCCCATCGTCACTGACTTCGGCGACACGGGCCCGCACCTGGCCGGCAAGGCCGGCCACGCGCACCATGAAGAACTCGTCGAGGTTGTTGCCCGAGATCGAAAGGAAACGCAGCCGTTCGAGCAGCGGATGATGCAGGTTCCGCGCCTCCTCCAGCACCCGCATGTTGAAGCCCAGCCATGACAGTTCCCGGTTGATGAAGCGGGAGGGGCTATCCATCGTGACCGCAGCGAGCGCTGCCGGTGCGAGATCGTTCATCTGCTTGTCCTGGCTAGGTTCCGGGAGACCGGCCATTATTACGCACTTATGACGGCTCCGTGAACACGGTTCTGTTCACCCTTAATCTTCGGTTTCAGGTCCATGAGTCAGAAGGGTTTCAGCCAGGATCTTGCCAAGGAAGGACCGCGTGATCGCCGATTTCTGTTCAAGGGCCCTGCGGTCGATCACGGCCACCAGTTCGCGGGCCGCCTCCAGCGACCTCGGCATGCGCAGGAGGAGAAAGGATATGGCCGGTTCTTCGACCACCAGTTGCCGGTCAGCGAAGAGCTTGACGAGGACTCCCCGCAGCAGTTGATCGTCCGGCGGGCCAAGCTCGGCGTATGGAACGGCTTTCAGCCGCGATGCCAGGTCCGGCAGGCCGACCCGCCAGGCCGCGGGACGGTAAAGACTGGCGAAGAGTACCCTGCCCTGTTGCTGCCGGGCCAGGTTGAGAAGATGAAACAGCGCTCGCTCGTCGAGTTGCGCGCCGGGGGCATCGTCGATGGCCAGAACGCCCTCCCGCATCAGCTGCGGCACGTCAGCCTCGCGCAGACTATCGGCTGGAATGCGCGGCGCACCGGTCATCTGACGCCAGACCTCGATCAGGTGGCTCTTGCCCGCCCCCGGTGGCCCCACGATGGCCAGCGCATGATGCGGCCATGCCGCGTGGCCTTCGATGGCACTGACCGCCGCCCGGTTCGAGTCGGTGACGAGAAAATCCTCCCGGCCCAGCGCCGGCCTGTGCGGAAGATCCAGCACCATCTGGCGGCCGGAGCCCGCCATGGTCATCTGCGCTTCCGCTTCACAGGCGGATCGGGCTGCGATAGAACACTCGCCGCTGCTGCGGCCTGTGCGCCGGTTCCGAGATAGAGCGGGCTCTGCAGGTATTGTCCAAGCGCGAAGCGCACCAGCACGCCTGCCGCCGCCGCCATCGGCACGGCCAGCAGGAGACCCACGAAACCGAAGACATAGCCGAAGGCGAAGAGCGCGAACATGAGCCAGACCGGGTGCAGGCCGACGCTCTTGCCGACAAGCTTGGGCGACAGGAAATTGCCCTCGATGAACTGGCCAAGCGCGAAGATGCCGGCGATCATCAGGATAGAGACGTAGTCGGGCCAGAACTGCACCAGCCCCACGCCGATGGCCAGCACGCCCCCGATCAGGGCCCCCGCATAGGGAATGAAAGTCAGGAAGCCTGCCAGCAAGCCAATCGCCAGGCCGAACTTCAGGCCGGCAAGGGACAGGGCCACGGCATAGAAGGCCCCAAGCAAGAGGCAGACCGACCCCTGACCGCGGATGAACCCGGCCATGGCCGCATCGATCTGCCGCGCCAGCTGCCGCAGCACATCGGCATGATCGCGGGGAAGCCAGCTGTCCACCTTGGCAATCATCGAATCCCAGTCGACGAGCAGATAGAAGGCGACGATGGGCGTGACCACCATCAACGACAGGAGATTGACCAGTGCCATGCCGCCGGACAGGATCGACGACAGCAGCGAGACGATCCAGCCAGCCGCCTTTCCGGCAACTTCGGTGATCGAGCCCTGCACGTTGGCGCCGGAGTTTGCGACGAGTTCCTTCATCCAGAGCGGCGCGAACTCGTCGAAGCGGGCAACCAGCGACTCGATCAGCGACGGCAGATCGTCGGCAAAGCGGGCGAGCTGTTCGTTGAGGACGGGAACCAGGATCACCAGCGCCGTCGTCAGAATGAAGATGGCCGTCAGCAGGATGAGGCCGGTGGCCGCAAGGCGGGGCAGGCCATGGCGCTCGAGCGCGTCCGCCACGGGATCGAGAAAATACGCGAGCACGAGACCCGCGATGAAGGGCAGCAGGATCGCACTGAGCAGCCACATCACCGCAATGAGCGCGGCCAGCGCCGCCAACCAGATCAGCACCTGCCGATGCAGCGTCATGAACGGTCAGCTCCCGATTCGCCCTTGGCCATGTGTCGTATCCATTGCATGAGGTAAGCCCCGCCCGAGGCGGCGGTCAACAGGCCAACGGCGATGGCTCCGAGGGTTATGGACCAGCCATCATCCATGCCGGCCGCCTTCGCGCCAAGAACGCCGACGATGAAGACGATCTGGGCCGCGGTATTGATCTTGCTGATCATCAATGGCGCCACCTTGACCGGCCGATCAATGAACCAGCTCAGCATGATGGCCGCCACGATCAGGACGTCGCGGGTGACCACGGCGATGACGAGCCAGGCGGGAATCTCCCGCAGGAATCCGAGCGTCACGTAGACCGAAACCAGGAGCGCCTTGTCGGCCAGGGGATCGAGATATGCGCCGAGTTCGCTGCGCTGGTCGAGCGCGCGGGCAAGGTAACCGTCGATCGCATCGCTGACGCCCGCGATGACGAAGCACAGAAAGGCAAGCCCATAGGCGCCGGATATGATGAGCCAGATTGTGACCGGCACCAGCAGGATGCGGCCGATCGTGATGAATGTGGGGATTGTCATGCCCGGCCTATAGCGGCTGAATGACCCAGTTCTCGCCGTACTGCGAAAGCCGGAGCCCCACGCGTTCCATGTTCTCCTGCAGCGACTCGAGCCCGCTGCGGAACACGAGGCGGACCACTGCACCCTCGAAGGAGAGGCTCGAGACGTCCACGCCCATCACATTGGGCGCCGCGAGGATCCGCGACCTGATGCTGTTCCACTCGGTCGGACTGGAGAAGGGCACAGACACGGCGATCTCCTGGCGTTCGTTGGCGCGCCGGGCGGCCTCCTCGGCCGCAACCTTTGCGGCGTTATCCGTATAGGCCTTGAACAGGAGGTTCTGGAATGTCTGGACACCGTTCATCGCGGCCGTTTCCGGATTGCCGTCTTCGGCCGTGACGATCTTGTTGTAGCTGACCTTGCCGAACTCGGTCTCGCCTTCGATGAACATGTGAATTCCGCCGCCCTCGGCGAGTTGCGCCTGAGCCAGAAGCAAGGTCGGCGCGCCATAGCGGCGGCGTATGGCTTCGATCTTGATCGGATCCTTCAGGAGTGCGGCTTCCGCGTCGATCGCCTCGGAATCCTCGAGATCGCCGAGCGGCACGATGAGCGGCACCAGCCCCTGCTCGCCGCGCAGCTCAAGCCAGGCCTTTCGCCAGATATTGTCTTCCCACAGCTGATTGGCATCCTTCCCGCGCCAGACCGGAAGCACGAGAATGGGATCGCCCTGCTTGCTGGGGACCTTGATGCCATAGGCGGAAAACAGCTTGTTCATCGGTTCCGGCAGGAAGCGCACCGTGAACTTCCCGATGTAGCGGCCGGGCGCCGAGGATTCCTGTTCGATCGAGAGCGACCGCAGATAGGGCGTGATGTCCTCGGGCTTCAACTTGGCCTGAAGCTCGGCCACGAGCTCGGGCGTGCCGAGCCGACCCACCAGCTGGAAGAAGGCCTTGACCTGCACATCGAGCAAGGCCTGGTTCTTGGCCGCGGCGGCGTCGGTACTTGTGACGTCGACATCGACGCCCTGGACGGCAAAGATGCTGGTCTCGACCGGGCCGCCGGCCTGCAGGCCCGCCGTCATGGCAAAGACCCAGACCATGGCCGCCAGCAGCACCTGCGTCAGGCCAAGCGCCGTCTTTACTCCCCTCGTCAAACCACAGTCCTCGGTTTCCACAATCTCACACCGGACGAACCGGCGCGCTTTATTACGAAAGCGCTTCGGGCTATGCACGCAATATCGCATATGCGGCCAAAGTGTAAGCGCCTTGGCAAACCGCCTGTGCTCTCGTTAACAACCGGCGTAACCATAACAGGATTAAGGCAAACTGGCGGCATGACCAGCAAGGGTACAGCAACGGGAAACGGGATCAGCTATGCCGACGCCGGCGTCGACATCGCAGCGGGGAACGCCCTGGTCGATGCCATCAAGCCTCTGGCGCGCTCGACGCGGCGCAAGGGCGCTGATTCGAAACTCGGCGGATTTGGCGGCCTCTTCGATCTCAAGGCCTGCGGCTTTCGCGACCCGGTGCTGGTTGCCGCGAACGACGGGGTTGGAACCAAGCTGCGCATCGCCATCGAGACAGGCCGCCACCATGGTGTCGGCATCGATCTCGTCGCCATGTCGGTGAACGACCTCATCGTGCAGGGCGCCGAACCTCTGTTCTTCCTCGACTATTATGCGACCGGAAAACTCGACGTCAGCGCCGCGCGCGAAGTGATTGCGGGCATTGCCGATGGATGCCGGCAGGCGGGATGCGCCCTGATCGGCGGCGAGACCGCAGAAATGCCCGGCATGTATGAGGGCGACGACTACGACCTCGCCGGCTTTGCCGTCGGTGCCGCCGAGCGCAAGATGATCCTGCCGCGAAAGGACGTGAAGCCCGGTGACGTCATCCTGGGACTGGCATCCAGCGGACCGCATTCCAACGGCTACTCGCTGGTCCGCAAGCTGGTGGCGCGCAGCGGCCTTTCCTATGCAGATTCGGCCCCCTTCGACACAACGAAATCGCTGGGAGAGGCCCTGCTCACGCCCACGCGCATCTATGTCAAGCCCCTGCTCAAGGCGATCCGGGCCAAGGCAGGCATCAAGGCGCTTGCTCACATCACCGGCGGCGGCTTCATCGAGAACATCCCTCGGATCCTGCCGCGGACCACGGTGGCCGAAGTCAATCTCGACCGGGTTCCCTATTTGCCCGTTTTCCTGTGGATGCAGGAAACCGGCGGCGTGGCCCAGCGCGAGATGCTGCGCACCTTCAACTGCGGCATCGGAATGGTGGTGGTGGTCGCAGCAGAAGACGGCAAGAAGGCCGCGAGCCTGCTGCGTCGCGCGGGTGAAACGGTGGTCACCCTCGGCAGCATCCGGCGCCGCAGGGGTCAGGAGGAACAGGTGGCGCTCAGCGGCGCCCTTGAAGTGAGATGAAGCGCCTGCGCGCGGCCGTGCTCATATCCGGGCGCGGCTCGAACATGATGGCGCTGGCCGAGGCGGCGCGCGCCTCCGACTACCCCGTGACCATTGCCTGCGTCATTTCCAACCGCCCGGATGCGGAGGGGCTTGCCTATGCCGCGCGTCACGGCATCGCGGCCAAGCTCATCGACCACCGCGAATTCGCCAGCCGCGAGGGCTTCGAAGCAGCACTCGATCGCTATCTGCGTGCCGAGGCGATTGACCTCATCGCCTGCGCAGGCTTCATGCGCGTGCTCACGGGCAATTTCGTCGCGGGCTGGGAAGGCCGGATGATCAACATTCACCCTTCCCTGCTCCCGGCCTACAAGGGTCTGCACACACATGAGCGTGTCCTGGCCGACGGCGCGCCGGAGCATGGCTGCACGGTGCATCAGGTCACGGCCGAGCTCGATGCCGGTCCGATCATCCTGCAGGCCAGGGTCCCCGTCATGCCGGATGACACGCCAGAGACGCTTGCGGCACGGGTTCTGACGGAAGAACACCGGATCTATCCGCAGGCCCTGGCAATGCTGGCCCGCGACATTCAGGCGAAGACATCGACCTGAGGCATGCCCTCCCTGACATGCGCCTCGTCCTGCCATTGCTTGAGCAGGGCCTTGCGCCGGGCCGGATACTTTTCCTCGCGCACCAGCATGGCGAGCATGCGGTCGGTCCGGAAGGTGCGAAAGTCCTGGCGCAGCTCGCACCAGGCCACGATCAGGCGCTGGGCGTCGAAATAGGCAACCGCGATGGGCCAGATGACCCGCACCGTCTCCCGTCCATCCTCACTGCGATACTTGATCTCGGCCTTGCGGCCCTCGCGGATGGCGGCCCGGAGAAGGGCCACATCCACCTGATCTTCGGCAAGGCGGAAATGGGGAGGGACCAGCAAGGCGGCGTCGAAGAGAAAGGGCCTCAGGCGTTCGGGCAGGACTGCACCAATCTTGGCCACGGTGTCCTGGGCGGCGCGCGACAGGTCGGCATCGCCGCGCCGCGCCACCCAGCGCAATCCAAGCATCACGGCTTCCAGTTCGTCGGGCGTGAACATCAGCGGCGGCAGGTCAAATCCCTCGCCCAGCACATAGCCGATGCCCGCCTCGCCCCGGATCGGCACGCGGTCGGCGGTCAGTGCTGCGATGTCGCGATAGACGGTCCGGAGCGAGACCTCGAGCTCCCGCGCAATGGCATCGCCCGTCACCGGCCGGCGGTGGCGGCGGAGGATCTGCAGCAGCTGGAGCAGGCGTTCGGCGCGTCGCATGGGTTTCTTCTAGCGTAGCGTGGTGACAGGATTTGTCAGCAGCTTGGCAGCATGACGGAGAGGCGGCAAGACCTGCGCAAGGCGTGTCCGGCGGCCCTGCCAACTGCTGGGTGAATGGCGGCCATCTCGGCGGAGGATTGCTGCGGCACCTGGGCTCCACTAAGAGATTGGGCAGGAACGAGGAACCACAATGAACAAGCCGCTTCCCATCATCATCGACACCGATCCGGGCCAGGACGACGCCGTCGCCATCCTGCTGGCGCTGGCCTCGCCCGAACTGGAGGTGCTGGGCATCACCGCGGTTGCCGGAAACGTGCCGCTGGCACTCACCGAGAAGAACGCCCGCAAGATCTGCGAGCTTGCCGGGCGGCCGGACGTCAAGGTCCATGCCGGCGCCATCCGCCCCATGGTCCGCAGCCTGGTCACGGCCGAGGAGGTGCATGGCAAGACCGGCCTCGACGGGCCCGTGCTCCCCGAGCCGGCCATGACCCTGCAGGATCAACATGCTGTGGACTATCTGGTCGAGACTCTGATGGCCCGGCCGGCCGGCACCATCACGCTGTGCACGCTGGGGCCGCTCACCAACATCGCCCTGGCGCTGGTGCGCGAGCCTCGCATCGCCTCGCGCATCAAGCAGATCGTCGCCATGGGCGGCGGCTACTTCGAGGGCGGCAATGTCACGCCCTCCGCCGAGTTCAACATCTACGTCGATCCCCATGCGGCGCGGCTGGTCTTCGAGGCCGGCATTCCGCTGACGCTGATCCCGCTGGACTGCACGCACCAGGCCTTGACGACGGCAAAACGGGTCGAGGCCTTCCGCGCAATGAACAACAAGTCGGGGCCCGCCACCGCGGCCATGCTCGACTTCTTCGAGCGCTTCGACGAGAACAAGTACGGTACCGATGGCGGTCCGCTGCACGACCCCTGCGTTGTCGCCTGGCTGCTGCAGCCGGAACTCTTCGAGGGCAAGCTGGTGAACGTCTCGGTCGAATGCGAGTCGGAACTCACCATGGGCATGACCGTCGTTGACTGGTGGCGCGTCACCAAGCGGGCGCCCAATGCGACGGTTCTCCGCAATGTCAATGCGGAAGGTTTCTTCAGGTTGCTGACCGAGCGGATCAGCAAGCTGCCCTAATTGATGATCGGCGGCAGGTCCGGTCCCGGTGTCGGCGGCGGAATGTTGTTGGGGGCGGGACGCTTTGTCCTGGCCCTGAGACTGGCCTGAGAGGTCTGCTCGATCGGATCGGCTACCTGCTCCATGTCTGGAATGATCCGCTTCTTCCGGGGCTGTCCCTCGGCGAAGGCCGTGGCCGCCGTCGCGGCGGTGGCAACCATCAGGGCTGTCAC
>JAPLOT010000344.1 GCA_026400595.1 Alphaproteobacteria bacterium
AGCCCACGCGGGTCGGCTTGCCGTCCTTCGGATCGCGCAGAGCCAGGTTCGACACATGGATCGGCAGCTCCTTCGAGATGATGCCGCCCTCCTGCGAGGCCGTCTGGCGGGTATGGCGCTTGGCCACGTTCACGCCGCGCACGACCGCGCGATTCTCGGACGGGATCATGCGGATGACTTCACCCTGCTTGCCCTTGTCCTTGCCGGTGAGGACGACGACCTTGTCGCCCTTCCGGATCTTCAGCTTCACCGCCATCACAGCACCTCCGGCGCAAGCGAAATGATCTTCATCTGGTTCTTGGCGCGCAGCTCGCGCGGCACGGGCCCGAAGATGCGGGTACCGACCGGTTCGCCCTGCGCGTTGATGAGCACGGCGGCGTTGCGATCGAAGCGGATGACCGAACCGTCGGGGCGGCGGATATCCTTGGCGGTCCGCACCACGATGGCCTTCATCACGCTGCCCTTCTTCACGCGGCCGCGCGGAATGGCTTCCTTGACCGACACCACGATGATGTCACCCACCGAAGCGTAGCGGCGCTTCGAACCGCCCAGCACCTTGATGCACTGCACCCGGCGCGCACCGGAGTTGTCCGCAACATCGAGATTGGTTTCTTGCTGGATCATCTGATCACCCGTTCACATTGGGGCGTTTGACCGCCCGCTTGTCCTTCCTCAGGCCTGCCCGGCCGCAACCTTCTCGACCAGTTCCCAGCGCTTCTGCTTCGACAGCGGGCGCGTCTCCTGGATACGGACCACATCGCCCGTCTTGGCTTCGTTCTTTTCATCATGCGCATGGTACTTCTTCGACAGGCGCACGGTCTTCTTCAGAACCGGGTGACGCAGGCGGCGCTCGACCTTCACGACAATCGTCTTGTCGTTCTTGTCGCTCACCACGACGCCCTGCAGGATGCGTTTCGGCATTCTCGTCTCTCCTACTTCGCGGCCGCCTGCTGCGCAGCGGCCGTCTTGAGACGGGCGATGTCGCGGCGGATCTGGCGGATGCGCGCGGTGTTTTCAATCTGGCCGGTCGCCTTCTGGAAGCGCAGGTTGAACTGCTCCTTCTTCAGCTTGAGGACCTCGTCCTTGATCTGGTCCTTGGTCATGGCCTTCACATCGGTGAATTTCATGCGAGTCTACTCCTTACTCGCCAAGCCGCGCGACGAAGCGCGTCTTGATCGGAAGCTTGGCGGCCGCGAGGCCGAGGGATTCCTCGGCGACCGCGCGCGGAACGCCGTCGATTTCGAAGATCACGCGGCCGGGCTTCACCCGCGCCGCCCAGTACTCGGTCGAGCCCTTGCCGGAACCCATGCGGACTTCCGCCGGCTTCTTCGACACGGGAACGTCGGGGAACACCCTGATCCAGATGCGGCCGGCGCGCTTCATGCCGCGCGCAAGCGCACGGCGCGCGGCCTCGATCTGGCGCGCGGTGAGACGGTCCGGCTCTGTGGCCTTGAGGCCGAAAGCGCCGAAATCAAGCGTGTTGCAGCTTGTCGCCTTGCCGTGGATGCGGCCCTTGAAGGCCTTCCGGTATTTTGTCTTCTTCGGTTGCAGCATTTTCGCTAACCCTCAAAACTCAAGCCGCGTCACGGTCGCGGCGCGGACGCGATCCGCCATCCTGCGGCTCGGCCATGCGCTTGTCCTGGGCCATCGGATCGTGCTCAAGGATTTCACCCTTGAAGATCCAGACCTTGACGCCATTGGTACCATAGGCGGTGTGCGCGGTGGCAACGCCGTAGTCGACGTCGGCGCGCAGCGTATGCAGCGGCACGCGGCCCTCGCGGTACCATTCGGTGCGCGCGATCTCGGCACCGCCAAGGCGGCCGGCGCAGGTGATCTTGATGCCCTCGGCACCCATGCGCTGGGCCGACTGCACGGCACGCTTCATCGCCCGGCGGAAGGCCACGCGGCGCTCGAGCTGCTGGGCGATGTTCTCGGCCACCAGAGTCGCGTCAACCTCGGGCTTGTGCACCTCGACGATGTTGAGATGGACCTCGGAATTGGTCATCTCGGCCACCTTCTTGCGCAGCTTCTCGATGTCGGCGCCCTTCTTGCCGATGACCACGCCCGGGCGCGCCGAGTAGATGGTGACGCGGCACTTGCGGTGCGGACGCTCGATCAGGATCTTGGAAATGCCCGCCTGCTTGAGTTCCTTCTTGAGGTACTCGCGGATCTTCATGTCTTCATGAAGCAGCTTGCCGTATTCGCGCGAACCAGCGAACCAGCGGGAGTCCCAGGTGCGATTGACGCCGAGGCGCAGGCCGATCGGATTGACTTTCTGACCCATTATGCGGCTTCCTTCTCTTCGCGCACTTCCCGGACGATGATCGTCAGCTCACTGAAGAACTTCTCGATCCGGCCGACGCGGCCGCGGGCACCCGGCATGAAACGCTTCATCACCAGGTTCTTGCCCACCCAGGCTTGCGCGACGACCAGGTTGTTGATGTCCAGGTCGTGGTTGTTCTCGGCATTGGCGATCGCCGACTCGAGCGTCTTCTTGACGTCCTTGGCGATGCGGCGGCGCGAGAAGGTGAGATAGGCGAGCGCCTTGTCGACCTTCATGCCGCGGATCTCGGAGGCCACGTCGTTCAGCTTGCGCGGGCTGACGCGCAGGCTGCGGGTGACGGCCTTGGCCTCGTTCTCGGCCAGCGAACGCGGGCGGGCTTTCTTGCTCATGGCTTAACCCTTCGTGGCTTTCTTGTCGCCGGCGGAGTGGCCATGGAAGGTGCGCGTCGGCGCGAACTCGCCGAGCTTGTGACCGACCATTTCCTCCGACACGAGGACAGGAATGAACTTGTTGCCGTTGTGAACCTGGAACGTCAGGCCCACGAACTGCGGCAGAATCGTCGAGCGGCGGCTCCAGGTCTTGATGGCCTGGTTGCGGCCACCGCCGCGAGCGGCTTCCGCCTTCTTCAGGAGATACCCGTCGACGAACGGGCCTTTCCACAATGAACGTGCCACGTGCTACCTCTTACTGCGACTTCTTGCGATCGTGGCGGCTGCGCACGATGAACTTCTGCGTTGACTTGTTCTTGCGGGTCTTCTTGCCCTTGGTCGGCTGGCCCCAGGGGGTTGCCCAGTGCTTGCCGCCGTTGGTACGGCCGCCGTTCGGATGGTCGACCGGGTTGCGGGCGATGCCGCGCGACACCGGGCGATAGCCCTTCCAGCGCTGACGTCCGGCCTTGCCGATCACCTCGTTGAGGTGGTCCTGGTTCGACACCGCGCCCACGCTCGCCATGCAGGCGGCATCGACCATGCGGGTCTCGCCCGACTTCAGCTTCAGCAGCACATAGCCCTGGTCGCGGCCGGCGACCATGGCATAGGTGCCAGCTGCGCGGGCGAGCGAACCGCCCTTGCCCGGCTTGGTCTCGACGTTGTGGACGATGGTGCCGACCGGCATCGAACCGAGCGGCATGGCATTGCCCGGCTTCACGTCGACCGACTGGCCCGAGACGACGGTGTCGCCGGCGGCAAGGCGCTGCGGCGCCAGGATATATGCCTGCTCGCCATCGGCGTACTTGATCAGCGCGATGAAGGCGGTGCGGTTCGGGTCATACTCGAGGCGCTCGACGGTGGCCGCCACGTCATGCTTGGCGCGGCGGAAGTCGATCAGGCGATAGGCCTGCTTGTGGCCACCGCCCTTGCGGCGCGACGTGATGCGGCCAGTATTGCCGCGGCCGCCGTTGTTGGTCTGGCCTTCGACCAGGGCCTTCACCGGCTTGCCTTTCCAGAGGTGGCTGCGGTCCACCTGGATCAGGTGGCGGCGGCCGGCGCTGGTTGGATTGTATGTCTTGAGTGCCATTGTTCTATCTCACCACTCACAGGCCCGTCGTCACGTCCAGCCGCTGGCCCTCTTCGAGGGTCACATAGGCCTTCTTGACATCGCTCAACATGGCCGGCTGGCCACGGAAGCGGCGCTGCTTGCCCTTGCGAACCAGCGT
>JAPLOT010000492.1 GCA_026400595.1 Alphaproteobacteria bacterium
CATTGCCGGCCTCGTCCAGACTGATTCCGGTCGACTTGAGATTTTCGGCAGGGACGTGACGACAGCGCCGATCGCAGGCCGTGGCGTGTCGATGGTGTTTCAGTCCTTCGCGCTCTATCCGCACCTGACGGTCTACGAGAACTTCGCCTATCCCCTACGCGAAGAAAAGGTAGCGCGCGAGGAGATCGACCGGCGGGTGAAGGAAACGGCAGAGATGCTGAAGCTGACCAAGCGGCTGGAGCGCAAGCCCAGCACGCTCTCGGGCGGCGAACAGCAACGCGTCGCGCTGGGGCGCTCACTGATTCGCAGGCCTCGCATCCTCTTGCTCGACGAGCCCTTGACCAACCTCGACGCCAAGTTGCGTCATGACATGCGCGCCGAACTGAAGCGCCTTCATCGCCAGTTCGGCATGACCATCGTCTACGCGACGCCAGACGAACTCGAAGCCCTTTCGATGGGCGAGGAGATCGCTGTGATGCGGGATGGCGCCGTTGTCCAGCGCGGCACGCCCGACGAGCTCTACGAATCCCCGATGGACACCTACGTTGCCGGCAAGATCGGCTCGCCGCACATGAACATGCTGAAGGCCGTGGTCTCGGCCGATGGGAAGTCACTCGATACGCCGGTGGGCAAGCTGGCAGCACCGCGCAAGCTCAAGACCGCCAATGCCGGCGAGCAGGCACTTGTCGGCATCCGTCCGAATGACATCCGCCTGGCGGGGAAGGGCGATGCCGCGATCGCCGCCAAGGTGCACATGCTGGAACCGCTGGGCGATATCACGATCGTCTCGGTGGAGGCTGGCGGGGAAACCCTGCGCATGGTCTTGCCCGAGGCCAGCGCCAATAGCATGGAGCCGGGGCAACCGGCCAAGATCTCGTTCGACCCAAGTAGAATCCACATCTTCCGCGCCGCAAGCGGCCAGGTCATGACCTGACGACTGCGTCCTGAAGCAATCCGGTAACCATGGGAGGAAACCTAATGACCGTAATGACGAAAATGAAAGGGTTCGCGACAGCCGCAGGCTTCGCAGCCACTCTGCTGGTGGGGGGCGCAACCTATGCCTCTGCCGAGGAGGTGACCTTGACGATGGCTGTGCCTGACTGGCCGCCCACCCGCATCATGAAAAAGTTCTTCGACGAACAGTACAAGCCGAAATCCGGCAATACCGTGAAGCTCGACGTTGACTTCATTCCGTGGCCCGACTTCTACACGCGTGTGAACGCTTCGCTCACCTCGGGCGAACAGAAGTACAACTTCATCGTCTCGGATTCGCAGTGGCTCGGTGCCTTCGTTGAAGGCGGCTACTTCCGGAAGATCAACGACCTGCTCGAAGCCGATCCGGATTTCATGGCGACCTTCAAGTCGATCCATCCGAATCCGCTGAACGCCTATGCGACGTACCCGCATAAGTCGGAGAACTACTACGGCTTCCCGCAGTTCCCTGACGTGCTGGTGAACTTCGCTCGCAAGGACATCATTTGCCACGAAGAAGAGCAGAAGAACTTCCAGGCCAAGTACGGCAAGAAGCTGCCCTGCACGGGCGAAGAGCTCGACGCCATGACCTGGGATGACTTCAAGAACGTCGGTGAATTCTTCCAGCGCAAGAAGGGCGATATGCTTGCCGGCGCGCCGGCTGAAGACGACTTCTATGGAATCGCCTATCAGGCGGGCAAGGGCTACGACTTCTCGTCGATGCAGATCAACGGCTTCATCTGGCAGATGGGTGGAAACACCTGGGACGAAACTCAGGTTCCGACCGGTCAGGCCGAAGGGGTTGTCAACTCGCCCGAAGCTGTCGCGGCGCTGGAAAAGTACCTGAGCCTGATCCAGTACATGCCGCCGGTGGCCAAGACCGGCACCATGGACATCTTCAAGTCGGACGAGCTGTTCCGCGAAGGCAAAGTGGCCATGAACATCAACTGGATCGGCCTTGGCGAAGCCTCGCTGGATCCCAAGACCTCCAAGGTTTCCGACAAGCTGGTCTTCGGCCAGATGCCGGGCACCATGGGCCCGGACGGCAAGATGATCCGCTGGTCGAACATCGGCGGTCAGCCCTTCGTGCTGACGACCTGGACGACCGATGCGCAGATCAAGGAAGCCGTCGAGTTCGTGAAGTGGTGGCTGTCGCCCGAGATCCAGCATCAATTCGCGGCTGGTGGTGGTCAGTCTGCCATCAAGGCGGTTTACGAGGATCCCAAGTACGTGACCTATCGTCCGTGGAACCGCGCTTGGGCTCCCCAGCTCGACTGGCAGAAGGACGTCTGGCACGTGCCGCAGTTCTTCGAACTGCTCACCCAGCAGCAGGACCAATTCGACCTAGCCATTACCGGCAAGCAGGACGCCAAGACGACTCTGGATAACATCGCCAAGTTCCAGCAGAACCTGCTGACCGAGGCGGGGCTGATCCAGTAACAGCGACACGTGAAGCCGAGACGCGCGGGAAACTCCCCGCGCGTCTCCTTTCTTACCTAGATCGGATGATCCTCTCGACATGAATACGCTCGCAGCAGCTCAGCAGCCACCGTCGTTCTTCAGTATCGCGCCAGACAACTGGAAGCTTGCCATTGTCATGGGCCTGATCGTCTCGGTGCTGGCGGCCATCCTGCTTCCGGCCGCGGTGTCCTTCTGGGTTGTCGGCGCCATGATGGCGCTGGTTGCCGCTGCTTTCGTGGTGAACGCCTATCGCCGCCGCTACTATGGTGGCCTTCTCGTGGCGCCGGCCATTGCCGTGCTCTTCGTCATGAACATCTTTCCGCTGCTCTGGTCGCTGGGTCTTTCATTCTTTGCCTACCAGTCCAATCAGCAGTCGATACGTTTCATCGGGCTCAACAACTACGTCAAAGTGTTGACCAATGATCTGGCCGCAGAAGCGAACTGGAACGCGCTGATCAATACGGCGATGTTCGTGGTCTTCACGGTGTCGGCACAGATGATCGTCGGCTTTCTGCTGGCCATGCTCTTTGCCAAGCAGTTTCCGCTTCGCAAGTACCTCCTCATTCTCGTGCTCACACCGATGATGCTCTCCGTCGTCGCTTCGGGCGTCTTCTTCACATATTATTACGACCCAACCTTCGGCATCCTCAGCTACGTGATGGGACACATCACCGGCGAGCAGTTCATCCTCATGGACAACAAGGTCGGTGCGGTGGCCGGAATCGTCTTCGCCGATGCCTGGATGTGGTCGCCCTTCGTCATGCTGCTGGTGCTGGCCGGACTGGTGTCCGTGCCGAAATACCTTTACGAGGCCGCCGCCATCGATCGCGTCTCCGCCTGGCGGCGCTTCTGGAACATCACCTTCCCCTATATCCGCGGCCTGCTGATGCTGGCGCTGCTGTTCCGCACCATCGAGGCCTTCAAGCTGGCAGACCTCGTGATCCTGCTGACCAAGGGCGGCAACGACACGATGACCATTTCCTATCACCTGATCCGCATCGCGAACGAGCAGAACAAGACGAGTGAGGGTGCAGCGATCTCCTATCTCATGCTCTTCATGGTGATCGTGCTCACCAATCTCTACCTCTACATGGCGAACCGCCGGAGCCAAGGAACCTGATCCATGTCATCTGCCATTCCATTCCTTGAAAGACTCGGGCTTCGCAAGGCCAGCGGCGTCGGCGAAGCCGGCTGGGGACGGACGCTTTTCGTGGCCATTGTCTCCTTCATCTACTTCCTGCCGGTGCTTTTCATCATCTTCACGGCCATCAAGCCGCAGGACATGGCACTGTCGGTGCCGCCGACTCTGTCTCCCACCTCGATCTTCGGA
>JAPLOT010000247.1 GCA_026400595.1 Alphaproteobacteria bacterium
ACAAGGGGCGTGGTGATCGGCTGCGGGTTCTTCTCGGTCAATCATCTCAATGGCTGGATGGACCTGAAGGACCGCTGCGAGATCGTGGCGGTCTGCGACAGCGACGGCGAGAAGGCAAAGGCTGCTGCACAGCGTTTTGGCATCGCGAAGCGCTATACCGACGCTGCCGAAATGCTCGCCGCCGAGACGCCGGACTTCGCCGACATCGTCACCACTGCGCCCTCGCACCGGCCGCTCGTCGAACTCTGCGCCGCGCATGGCGTGGCGGCCATCGTGCAGAAGCCGCTGGCCCTGGACTGGGAAGATGCCACCGCGCTGGTCGGCGCCATGCGCAAGAAGAACCTGCCGCTCATGGTGCACGAGAACTTCCGCTTCCAGCGTCCGCTGCTGGAGGCCCGCGCGCTGGTCGCCTCGGGCGAGATCGGCACGCCGGTCTGGGGCCGCTTCTCATGGCGCACCAATTTCAACGTCTATGCCGGCCAGCCCTATCTGCTGGAGACCAAGCGCTTCATCCTCATGGACATCGGCGTGCATGTGCTCGACGTGGCGCGCGCCTTCCTCGGCGAGGCCGACGAGGTCTTCTGCCGGACCCAGAGCATCAAGCCCGAGATCGCCGGCGAGGACATGGCCACCGTCATGCTGCGCCACACCAATGGTGCGGTCTCGGTGAACGACTTCACCTATGAGAGCCGCCAGACGCCCGATCCCTTTCCGCAGACGCTGATCCATGTCGAGGGCACGCTGGGCTCGATGCGGGTGGACGAGGGCTATCGCATGTCGGTCACTTCGCCGCGCGGCAGCCGGGTGGATGACGTCTCGCCGCGCCCCGTCGCCTGGGGCCAGCCGCAATGGATGCTGGTGCAGGAGAGCGTGGTCAACACGCAGCGCCACTGGCTCGATGCCTTCCAGGGCGGCTATGCGCCGGAAACATCGGGCGAGGACAATCTGCGTACCTTTGCCCTGGTGGAGGCGAGTTATGAATCGGCCGAGACGGGCCGCGCCATCCGCCCGGTGCTGGTATGAGCGCAGGCCTGTCGCGCCGCGGCTGGGTGCCCGCGGCCGCGGAGGCGCATGTGCAGGCCATCGCCCGCCAGGTGGCGCAGCAGTCGGCGGACGAAAACGAGGCGAGTCTGCTCGCCTGGGTGGAGGAGAACCACCGGATCCACGAACGCGACTGCATCAACCTCAATCCCGCCACCAACATGATGAACCCGAAGGCGGAAGCGCTGCTGGCCAGCGGCATCGGCTCGAGGCCTTCCCTCGGCTATCCCGGTGACAAGTACGAGATGGGGCTCGAGGGCATCGAGAAGATCGAGATCATGGCGGCGGAACTGGCGGCCGAGGTCTTCGGCGCGCGCCAGGCCGAGATCCGCGTGGCCTCGGGCGCCATGGCCAATCTCTATGTCTTCATGGCCGCAGCGAAGCCCGGCGATTGCATCATCGCGCCGCCGCCGTCGATCGGCGGGCATGTCACCCATCATCCCGCGGGCTGTGCCGGGCTCTACGGCCTTGTCACCCATGCCGCGCCCGTGGATGCGGCGAACTATACGGTCGATGTTGCGGCCTTGCGCCTACTGGCACATGAGACCAGGCCGAAGCTCATCACCATCGGCGGGAGCCTCAACCTGTTCCCGCATCCCATCGGCGCAATTCGCGAGATCGCGGACGAGGTCGGCGCGCTGGTGATGTTCGATGCTGCGCACATGTCGGGCATGATCGCCGGCAGGGCCTGGCAGCAGCCGCTGGAAGAGGGTGCCCATGTCATGACCATGAGCACCTACAAGAGCCTGGGCGGCCCGCCCGCGGGATTGATCGTCACCAACGACGCCGAAATTGCCAGGCGGCTTGATGCGATCGCCTATCCGGGCCTCACAGCCAACTTCGATGCCGCGAAGTCGGCAGCCCTGGCCATGACGCTGCTCGACTGGAAGGAACATGGCAAGGCCTATGGCGCCGCCATGGCCCAGACCGCGAAGGCGCTGGCCGAGGCCCTGGCCGCGCGCGGCCTTCCGGTCCATGCCGCCGCCCGCGGCTTCACGACGTCACATCAGTTCGCGCTGGAGACGAAGGATTTCGGCGGCGGCCAGCATGCGGCGAAGCTGCTGCGCCAGGCCAATGTCCTCAGTTGCGGCATCGGCCTGCCCATTGCCGAGGTCGATGGCGATCTCAACGGCCTGCGCTTCGGCACGCCGGAGATCGTGCGCTGGGGGATGACGGCGAAGGACATGCCGGCGGTCGCGGGCTTCATCGCCGATGTGCTGATGGGCCGGCGTGCCGCGCAGTCCGTGGCGCCAGAGGTCGCGGCCTTCCGTTCGCGGTTCGACCGCCTGCACTTCGTGCGGGGGGCTTGACCGCGGTAACGCCATCCGGCGCGTTGCGCCACCTTCCCCGCAAGCGGGGAAGGATGACAGATATTTCCTCCCTCGCGGAACGCGGGGGAGGTGCCGCGAAGCGGCGGAGGGGGAAAGTGCCTGACTGCCCTTACGCCTTCGGCGGGATAACGCCCTTCTTGAAGATGAAGCAGCCGTAGAAGCGGGTCTCGCCGGTGACGATCACGCAATAGGCCTTCTTGGCGCGCTCGTAGAAGGCGAAGCGCTCGATCGAGCCCATGGGCCAGGACTTGCCTTCGGCCTTGTCGATCGCCTTCTGCACCTCGGCCTGCACCGGCGGGATCTCCTTGGGCTTGCCCACCATCTCCATGCGCTCGGCCGGATGGTCGACGAAGCTGTCGAGCGGCATCACCGAAAGGATCGCCTCGGCGGCTTCCGCCGCGCTCAGGTTGTCCATGCGCAGCAGCTTGCCCAGCGTGGTCTGGCGCGCCACCGAGTCGGACGGGAAATTGGTGTCCGCGATGACGAGGTCGTCGCCGTGCCCCATGGCGCGCAGGGCTTGGATCACGTCAGCCGTCAGGCGATTGTCGAAGTTCCTCAACATGTCATTCTCCGTAAGGAATCCAGATGTTCTTAACCTGCACGGCATGACGCAGCAGGATCGGCCCTTCCGCCTGCGCCGGGTCGTACCAGTCGGTGGCAAGACCATGATCGGTGAGCATGCGTTTGAGATTTCCGGCCGAGAGTTTCTCGGCCATCGCCGCATCGGCCTTCGAACCGAAGACCCAGAGCGCGTCGACATCGTCATGCTCGGCCAGCGTCTTGAGCAGCGCCTTGCGCTCACCCGTCACGATATTGACCACGCCCGCCGGCACGTCGGAGGTCTCGAGCACCTGGTAGAAGTCCGTGGCCGAAAGCGGCGAGATCTCGCTCGGCACCGCCACAACGCGATTGCCCATCGCGATCAGCGGCGCGACGAGACTGACAAAGCCCAGCAGGGGTGCCTCGTCGGGGCAGACCACGCCGGCAACCCCCAGCGGCTCCTTCATCGCCAGGGCCACGCCGCGCAGGGGCGGCTGGTGCACCGCGCCCTCATACTTGTCGGCCCAGGCGCCATAGCTGAACAGGCGCGCGATACAGGTATCCACTTCTTTGTGGGCCGCGGCGGCCGTGCCGTCGGTCTGCGCCCGGATACGCTCCGCGAATTCCGCGCTGCGGGCCGAGAGGTTCTCCGCAAGGTAGTAGAGAATCTGCGCGCGGTTGTGTGTCGTGGCCCTGGACCAGCCCTCGGCGGCGCGCGCCGCGGCCACGGCATTGCGGATGTCCTTTCGATTGCCTTCGCCCACTTCACCGACGCGTTTGCCCTTGGGCGAGATCACGTCGCGCGAATAGTTTCCGTCCGGCCGCGCCTGTTTGCCACCGATAAAGAGCTTGGCTGTGCGGTCGAGTCCGGTGCCTGCGCCTTCGCCGGAAGCCTTGGCGGCCGCTCGCCGTTCCGGCTTCGGTTTGCGATGAGCCCAGGCTTTCGGCTTCAGGTACTCGATCAGGCCTTCGCGCCCGCCTTCGCGGCCGAAACCCGACTCGCGATAGCCGCCGAAGCCCACGGCGGCATCGAAAAGATTTGTGGCGTTCACCCAGACCACGCCGCATTGCAGCTTCGGCGCGATGTCGAGGGCAAGACCGATGGTCTCGCTCCACACGCTGGCCGCCAGTCCGTAACGCGAGTTATTGGCCAGCGCCACGGCCTCGTCAGGCGTGCGGAAGGTCATCGATACCAGCACCGGCCCGAAGATCTCTTCGCTCGCTACCGTCGAAGCCGGCTGCACATTGGACAGCAGCGTGGGCGGATAGTAGCAGCCCGACGCGGGAATGGCCGCGCTGGCCTGAAACTTCTCAGCACCTTCTGCCACGCCCTTTTCGACAAGTGCCGCGATGCGCTGCAGCTGGATCGGATCGATGATGGCGCCCATGTCGATCGACTTGTCGAGCGGGTGGCCGACTCGCAGGCTGGACATGCGGCGCTTCAAGCGGCGCAGGAACTCCGCGGCAATCCCCTCCTGCACCAGCAGGCGCGAGCCCGCGCAGCAGACCTGGCCCTGGTTGAACCAGATGGCATCGACGATGCCTTCCACCGCGCCGTCGAGGTCGGCATCGTCGAAGACGATGAAGGGCGACTTGCCGCCCAGTTCCAGCGTGAGTGACTTGCCGCTGCCCGCCGTCGATTCGCGGATGCCGCGGCCCACCTCGGTCGAGCCGGTGAAGGCGATCTTGTCGACCTGCGGATGATCGACGAGGGCCGCACCCGTGGCGCCATCGCCGGTGACGATGTTGACGACGCCGGGCGGCAAGTCGGCCTCTTCGATCAGCCGGGCGAGCATCAGCGCCGTGAGCGGCGTGAAGTCGGCGTCGGCGCCACGCTGCAACTGGCTGGCGTGGCAGGCGA
>JAPLOT010000526.1 GCA_026400595.1 Alphaproteobacteria bacterium
GATGAGCCCGGCCCTGAAACTGTCGCTCTCGCCGGAGCGGCCCTTGCTGGTGGTGCTCGGCGTCGCCGTGGGCGGCACGCTGTGGTGGGCCTTCATCAGCTTCGCCATGGACCGGCTGAAGGCGCGGCTGACCGAAGGCACGCTGAACCGGATCAGCCGCTGGACCGGCGTGCTGATCGCCGCCTTCGGCTTCGCGCTGCTGCTGGACCTCGTGCTGTAGGACTACTGGCGGGTCTTGGTGAGGGTGAATTCGCCCGCACGGATGCGCTCAGGCAGCCTTTCGCACATGGCCGCCACCGGCTCTTCCCCATAGGTCGCGATCATGTCGGAGAGTGCGGCGAAGATGGCTGCGGTCGCCAGGCAATCGGGATCGACGCCGTCATAGACAGCTTCCTCCCAGGCTTCCATCAGGTACCGTAGGGCAATGTGCTTCGCCTCGGCCGACGTCATGGCATGGTCGGAATCAAGTTCGGTTTTCAACATGGCGTCCAGGCTTCAAGCTGCATCCCAACCATCGACTTTGCGGTCAATGGTCATCCATACCCACATTAGCAATTGCCGGGCGAGGGGCGACTCGATCCTTAAAGGAAGGTTAACGCCCAAGCTTGCATTTTAGTCAAAGGCTTAGGAGAGATTGCGCGCGCAGGATGGCGTCCTTGACGTTAGGAGCAAGCGGCAATCTGCCAATATCGCCTGGCGGGACCCAGCGCAAGTCCCGGGCATCGCTTGCCGCGACAGCCACGCCCTCACCTGCCAGTCCCGTGTAGCAGGCGATGGCATAATGCGCCGTCAGCGTCCCTGACGTGTCATGGCGGATGACCTCAAAGAGCCCCACGAAGGCCGTCAATACGGCGGTGATGCCGGTCTCCTCCATGAGCTCGCGGCGTGCAGCGTCGAGGGCGGTCTCCCCCGCCTCGACGTGACCGCCCGGCAGGCTCCAGAGACCGAGCGGCGCCCTCGCGCGCTCGATGAGCAGCACATGGCCGTCGCGCCAGACGCAGGCCGAGGCGCCGAGCTTGGGGAATTGTTGTGCGCCGGTCATCGGTCTAGATTGTCTCCATGTGCGGACTTTATAGCTTCAGGAAGAGTGCGGAGGAAACCCGCAGCCTGTTCGACTATCTCGATACGCCCGACTTCCCGCCCCGCACCTATGTGGCGCCGGGCGGACCCATCGCCATCGTCCGCATGGAGCAGGGGCAGCGCCGCTTCGCCCTGGTGCGCTGGGGCTTCATTCCATCATGGGTGAAGGAGCTGAAGCCCGGCAAGCCGCTGATCAACGCGCGCGGCGAGACAGTGGCCGAGAAGCCGTCCTTCCGCCATGCCTTCCGGCGCCGCCGCTGCCTGATCCCGGCGGATGGCTTCTACGAGTGGCTGGGCGATGTGCCGGGCAAGAAGATTCCCTATTTCATCCATCGCGCCGACGACGGGCTCTTCGCCTTCGCCGGACTGTGGGAGCACTGGATGTCGCCCGACGGTTCCGAGATCGAGACGGGGGTGATCGTCACCACGGCCCCGAACCGCGAGGTGGCGGAAATCCACGACCGCATGCCGGTGGTGATCCAGCCGCAGGACTACGAGACATGGCTGACCGGCGAAGCGGATGCGGCCGCCAAACTGATCCACCCGGCGCCGGATGGCCTCTTCACGCTGGAGCCGACACGCATCGAACGCAACGCGCCGCCACCCAGAGCAAAGGTGGAGAAGGCTTCGCCGCAGATGAAGTTGCTGTAGACAGCCGGCGGTTAGAGCGGAATGAGACGAGATGGAATCACAGTTCCTCCCTCCCCCTTGTGGGGAGGGTTGGGGTGGGGGTCTGGAAATCGATCAGAACACAGATGAACTCAAGTGTCTGAATTCGGAGCGACCCCCACCCTTTATCCCTCCCCACAAGGGGGAGGGACAAAAGGCATGGTTCTAACGCGACTACTTCCGCTCTCGTCAGCGCAGCAGCTTCTCCATCCGGTAGTTCTTGAAGGTGACGCCCTCGAATTCGAGGACTTGTGGCGCGATGACTGTGAAGCCGCGGCGCTCGAAGAAGGGACGCGCGGTGATGCTGGCCTCCGTGAAGATCCGCGCGAGGCAGAGGCGGCGGGCCAGGGATTCAACCTCGTTCAGAAGGGCCGTTGCAACGCCGCGCCCCTGAAAGCGGCCGTGCACGAACATCATGTCGAGATGGCCATCCGGCTCAAGATCCGAAAATCCGGCGGGCGCGCCGTCCACCTCGGCAATCCATGTGGGGCAGCGCAGCCGCCAGGGCTCCCACTCGTCGCGATCGACAGCGGACCAGCCGGCGACCTGAACGGGATCATAGTCCCGGCTGGCGACGTCGCGGATGGCGCTCTGGTAGATGGCGATGGTCGAATCGAGATCGCGCGGACGATAGCGCCGCACGGTGACGCCCACGCTCATGGCGCAATCTTCCGTGCCATGCAGAAGACGGGGCTCACCTCGTAGCCGAGCGCCTCGTAGAAGCCGCGCACGGCGTCGTTCTCGCTGCGCACCAGCAGGTTGATCTTCCAGACGCCGCGCTCGCCGAGCCAGTCTTCCGCGGCGCGCACCGCAGCCTTGCCCAGGCCTTCGCGGCGGAGGGCCGGATCCACCGCAACGTAGTAGAGCATGCCGCGATGCCCGTCATGCCCGGCCATGACGGAGGCGATGATGCGGCCACCGCGCTCGGCCACAAGGATGGTGGACTCATGCCCCGCGCGCGCGAAGGAAATGTCCTTGTACGGATCGTTCCACGGCCGTGTAAGCCCGCAGGCCGACCACAGCTCGACCACGGCCTCGACGTCCTGGTCCTCGATCTCGCGGAAGGCGGTCATTCAGGCAGCACCCGGCCGGGATTGAGGATGGTATTGGGATCGAAGAGGCGCTTCAGGCCACGCATCATCTCGAGTTCCACCGGGCTCTTGATCAGCGGCATGTGGTGCGCCTTGAGCCGTCCCATGCCGTGCTCGGCGCTGATCGATCCGCCGAAGCGGCCGACCACCTCGAAGACGACGTCGTTCATGGCATTCCACTGATCCAGGTACTTCTGGGTGTCCATGCCGACGGGCTGCGAGACATTGTAGTGAATGTTGCCGTCGCCGAGATGGCCGAAGGTGACGAGCCGGGCACCTGGCATGAAGCGCGCGACGGCCGCATCGGCCGCAGCCAGGAAGCGCGGCACCTGCGAGACGGGAACAGCGATGTCGTGCTTGATCGAGCCGCCTTCGGGCTTCTGCGAATCCGAGATGGTCTCGCGGATGGTCCAGAAGGCGTCGCGCTGCCGGTCCGACTGGGCAATGGCGGCGTCGGTGACAAGGCCCTTGTCCATGGCCTCTTCCAGAAGCGCCGTGAAGGCACCGGGCAGGGGGTCGGCCAGTTCCGCCAGCACATACCACGGCGAGGTCGACTCGAGCGGCGAGCGCAGGCCCGCATGGCGCTCGGTGAACTGCAGCGCCAGGGACGCGATGAGTTCGAAGGCGACGACGCGGTTGCCGCTTGCCGCGCGCAGCAGCGACAGGAGTTCCACGGCGGCCTGGGGGCCGGGTACGGCGATGAAGGCGGTCTCGTGGCGTTGCGGGCGCGGGAACAGCTTCAGCACAGCAGCCGTTATGATTCCAAGCGTTCCCTCTGCACCGATGAAGAGATCGCGCAGGTCGTAGCCCGTGTTGTCCTTGCGCAGGCTCGTGAGCCCGTCGAGCACCCGTCCGTCGGCGAGGACGACCTCGAGCCCGAGTGCCAGGTCGCGCGTGAC
>JAPLOT010000237.1 GCA_026400595.1 Alphaproteobacteria bacterium
GACGGCCTGATCGAAGATGATGGCCGCAGCATTGTGGTTGAAGGCCCTGTTCTCGGTCGGCGGAAGCTGTTCGAGATGGCCCGCGGCCCAGCCCACCGCAATGGCGAAGAAATTCTTGAAGGCCGCGCAGACCTCCACGCCAACGACGTCATCCGAGGGGCGCGGATGATAGTAATCGGTTTCCAACATGGCACAGAGCGAGCGGGCGAAGCCGCCGTCGCGCGAGGTGATCACCGTGCCCGTATGGCGCCGCACTGCAAGCTCGCCCGCGATGCAGGGCCCGCCGATGGCGGCGACCGTCAGGTCGAATCCCTTGCGCCGCTTCACCTCGCGGGCAACATGATCGGGAAGCGCCGTCAGGCTGGCCGCTTCCGGATGCATGCCCTTGGTGATCATCACCACCGGCACGGGCTGTGTCAGCGCGTCGCAGAACCTGTCGATCGCCCAGCCGATACCGGCGGAACTGACCCCCAGGACGATCAGGTCGGTATCGCTGCCGAGTGCCCGGGCGAACTCTTCGTGGTGAAAGGCGCTGACGCGATCCGGCAGCTTGACGTTGAGTTTCGGATGCCTGCCGGTGCCCGCAGCACTGTCGATGATGTCCCGATCAAGATGTGTGCCGACCAGCCGCACCTTGTGCCCGCGATCGCAGGCAGGCAGACTCATGGAAGAGCCCATGACGCCCGCCCCCAGGATGGTGACCGTGCTCACGCCAGGGCCTTTCCGCTTTCCAAATCGAAGAGGTGGATCTTGTCGAGCTTGGGCGACAGATCGATCATGTCGTCGCGCGCGAGAACAAGCCGCTCGTCGGTGATGGCGCAGACCTCCTGCCCGCCGAGATCGGCGTAGATGTGGATCTCCGGGCCGGTCGGCTCGACCACCACGACCTTGGCCTTGCTGCCCTTCCTGGAGGGCTTCAGATGCTCGGGCCGGATGCCATAGACCACCTTCTGCCCGGCCTTGGCCTTGTGCTTGGCCGGAAGCGGCAGCACGGTTCCATCGGCCACCTTGACGCCGTCCTTGACCACGGCGCCACGCAGCAGGTTCATCGCGGGCGATCCGATGAATTCGGCAACGAAGAGATTGGTGGGATGGTCATAGACCTCGAGCGGCGTGCCGACCTGCTCGATCACGCCGTCGCGCAGGATGACGATCTTGTCGGCCATGGTCATGGCTTCGATCTGGTCATGCGTCACGTAGACCGTCGTGGTCTTGAGCCGCTCGTGCAGCTCCTTGATCTCGGTGCGCATCTGCACGCGCAGCTTGGCATCGAGGTTGGAGAGCGGTTCGTCGAAGAGGAAGACCGCCGGATTGCGCACGATGGCGCGGCCCATGGCCACGCGCTGGCGCTGACCGCCCGAGAGTTCGCGCGGATAGCGGTCGAGATAGGGTTCGAGGTTGAGGATCTTGGCGGCCCAGGCCACCTTCTCGTCGATCTCCGCCTGCGGCCGCTTGGCCAGCTGCAGCGAAAAGCTCATGTTGTCGCGCACCTTCATATGCGCATAGAGCGCATAGTTCTGGAACACCATGGCAATGTTGCGGTCCTTGGGATGCACGTCGTTGACGCGCCTGCCTGCGATCTCCACCGTGCCAGAGGTGATCGACTCGAGACCGGCGATCATGCGCAGCAAGGTGGACTTGCCGCAGCCGGATGGTCCCAGCAGGACCACGAAGCTGCCGTCCTCGATCTCCAGGTCGATTCCGTGGACGACTTCGACGTCGCCATACTTCTTGAAGACCTTCTTGACGTTTACCGATGCCATGCCGTCACCTGGTTCCTACTGTTCATCGCGGTCGAGAAAATCGTCGAGCAGACCGGCGTCATCCGCAAGATCGAGGAAGGACCAGCGGTTGCGCACGTCGCGGGCGTGTTTCATCGCATCGCGCCAGACCTTTCGCGACAGGCCGAGCTCGGTCGCGGTGGTCGGGCCGCCGGCGGCAGCAAGCGTCGCCTTCATGACGGATGGGTCCATCAGCATGGGACGAAGCTCCTCGCGCAGCTGCGGCCACAGGTCCTTGAGCTTGCGGTTGAAGGCCTCGGCGCCGGCGCGGTCGAAGGACTTCTTCTTCGCTTCCGCATGGCACATGCGGCCGATATCCGGACCGTAGCGCCGGATGAACTCCGACTCGACGATGTGGGTCGCCTTGATCAGCGGCGGCTGGTCGAGCGCCAGCAATTCGTGGTGCAGCCGCGCGATGGCAAGCGATGCGACGCCGACCTGCTGGCCATGGGTCGTGCCGGGATGCGCGTCGCCGGCAAACATGTCGATCCAGTGCGAGACCTGGTGCTCGCCCATCGAGCCGTGATGCGACACGCCGGTGAAGCAGACGCCGAGTCCGCAGAGCGTGAGCACGCGATGCAGGTGCCCGTTGGCGGCAATGTCATGCGTCTTGAGGCCGGCGGCCGTCTTGATCATGTCGGGCTCGTCGCCACCGATCAGTTCGTAGGGCACCTGCGAGTAGAAGGTGTCGAACAGCCGGTGCGAAGCCCACCATTCCACCTGCGCCGTCGGACGGCACAGCGAGTCGCCGAGGCCCGCGGCCGACAGCCAGTGCGGTGCCGCGGCACTCACCTTCAGATCAAGGAAGATGCCGCGCGGCGCATGCGCCGGCAGCGAGGTCTTGTAGCCGTTGTTGAGCGTGACCGAGGCGGTGGAGGCCGCATAGCCGTTCATCGAGGCGGCCGTGCCGAAGGTCGCGTATCTGCGCCCATCCTTGAAGGTCGCATACTTGCAGGTGTCCGACAGTGCGCCTGAGCCCACCGCCACGATGGCATCGGCGTGGCGGGTCTTCTCCTGCACCAGTGCGATGGTCGGCTCGTCGCATTCGAGCGTGGACGGCAGCACGATCTCCTCGATGGTGCCGAGACCCTTGAGGTGCTTGGCCACGCGGCGGCCCATGGCTTCGACCGTATTGGTGTCGCAGACCACGGCAAGCCGCTTGCCGAGCTTCAGCGGCGCCAGCACGTCGGCCTCGCCGCCGTCGAGGGTCTCCTCGATGCGGATGGTCTCGAAGGGAACGATGGCGGCCTTGCCGGTGGACGGATCCTTCCAGTTTCCGGCGACGACATCGCTGATGAGGGCGTTCCAGTCGGTCATGCGCGGTACCTTGCGGTGAAGGCATCGAGCCTGGCGTTCCAGTCGCGGATGGCGGGATAAAGATCGGTATAGATGGCGAGAAGCTCCTGATAGCGGCGCTGCGACTTCGCGGAGGGCCGGAAAGTCTTGACCGGTTTGCCCGCCATGGCGGCGGCGGCCTGCGGAATGGATTTGAACCAGCCGGCGCCCCTGGCGGCCGCGACGGCAGCGCCCAGCGACGAGGCCTCGACCGTGGCTAGGCGCTTCACGGCGCGGCCCGAGGCGTCGGCGAGGATCTGGCACAGCAGGTCCGACTTGGCGCCGCCGCCGATCGCCACATAGTGATCGATGGGCTGGCTCGCCGCCGCGGCGAGGTTGGTCATCATCGCCTGTTCCAGCGCGATGCCTTCCAGTACCGCGCGATAGACATCACCGCGACGGTGCGAGGCGGAGAGCCCGGCGATGACGCCGCGCGTGGTCGAATCCCAGAAGGGCGTCATCGACCCCGACCAGTGCGGCATGACCACGATACCGTTGGCGCCGACAGGCGCGGCCTCCGCTTCGGCCTCGAGCGCCTTGAACAATGCGGGCGACCCCTTGGCGTTGAAGAGCGTCTCCACCGTCCAGTTGATCAGGAAGGTGCCGGTGCGCAGGCAGGTTTCGTAGATGTAGCCGTCCTCTGCGACGGTCGTCAGGGTGCGGAACGCCTGGGCATGGGCATAGCGGCTGCCGGCACTTCCCGAGACGCAGGCCGTGCCGATGTTCACATAGGCGCGGCCCTTGACGAAAATGTTGGTGCCGGTGCCCGCGCATTGCCCGTCACCGCCGCCGGCAATGACCGGCGTACCGGGCTTCAGGCCCGTGGCCTTGGCGGCCTCAGCCGTCACCTCGCCCATGACTTCGCCGGGACGAAAGAGCTTCGGCAGTTGATCGCGCGTCAGTCCCACGGCGGAGATGAGTTCGTCCGACCAGTCGTAGCGGGCCATGTCGATGAGGCCCATGGGATCGGCCGAGGCGGTCGAGGTGTGCCAGTGGCCGGTCAGGAAATGGGTGAGCACGCCATGCACCTCGGCGGTCATGGCGGTTTTCTTCCACAGGCCGGGCATGTGCCGGGCGAACCAGGCACAGCGCGAGATGCAGGGCGTGACATCGCTGGGCTTGCCGGAGATCGCGCGGATGCGTTCGGCGCCGATCTTGGCGGCAAGCTCGCGCGCCTCGGCGGGCGCGCGCTCGTCGAGCCACAGGGTTCCCGGACGCAGGGCCCGGTCGTGCCGGTCGAATTGCGCGAAGCTTTCGCGCTGGTTGGAAATGGCCAGCGCGGCCACGCGGGTCATGTCGATCTTGCGCGCGAGCTGGCGCAGCGAGACGGTCAACGCCTTGGCCCAGTCCTCGGCCTTCTGCTCGAACCAGCCGGGGCGCGGATTGGAGAGTGGAATGGCAGCCCGGCCTTCGGCCACGGCACGGCCACGGCGATCCCAGGCGATGGCCTTGGTTGCCGTTGTCGAGGAGTCGATACCGATGACGAGATCGCCGCGCATGGATGCCCGCATGAGAAAGGCGGAGGCGGCATCATGCCGCCTCCGCCGTGGCGTGTCTTAGAGGCCGGACTCGGCGACTGCCGCGTCGATCGAGGCGGCAATCGTGTCCATGCAGGCCTTGGCGTCTCCGTTGAAGTCCTGGCCCGTGAGCAGCTTGCCCAGGTTGACCGGAATTTCATTGTTGGAGAAGCCGGCCCAGAGCGGCATGTCGGGCTCGGAGGCTATGTTGTTGTCGATGATCCACTCGACCATTTCGAGATGGCGGGTGGTGCCCGGACCGACGACGGCCTTTTCCTTCACGCGCGGGTCACGGAAGGACGAGATGCGCATGGGCGCGAAGCCGCCGAGCAGCGTGCAGCGCGTCATGATGTCCTTCGAGCAGGCCCACTGCATGAAGAGCCAGGCCGGGTCGATGTTCTTCGAGTACTTCGACAGGCCGAGGATCGAACCGCCCTGATGGGCATAGTTCGGGATTTCGCCGAAGCCCACTTCGGAAAGCGGACGCAGCGGCTTGCCCACCAGCGGCTTGGCCGGCATCCACAGGCCCTTGACCTTGGAATCGTCGGCGTCGAGGCCCGGGAAGAACTCGTCCCAGGACTGCACGAGGGCGCACTGGCCCGCGGCCATCATCTGGAACTGGCCGTCCCACGTCGAGTTGAGCGACTCGGGCGGCGCGTTCTTGATCCACTCCTGATAGAGCTTCAGGCCGGCGACGCCGGCTTCGTCGTTGCCCTTGAACTTCTTGTCGGCGCCGAAGATCGAGCCGCCTTCGTTCCACACCATCTGGGTCCAGTCGCAGTTCAGCGAGTAGTGGCCCGACTTGGCCTGGAGGCCGGTGCCGAACATGCCGTTGGCCTTCTCGGCCTCGGTGATCTTCTGGATCGCCGCGGTGAATTCGGCCGGAGAGGTCGGGACCGCGATGCCGTGCTTCTCGAGGATGTCCTTGCGGTACATCAGCATGAAGATCGGGATATCGAAGGGAATGCCGGCCCATTTGCCCTCGTACTCGGCAAGACCCGAGACCAGCGGCTTGGAGAAGTCGTCGAAGTCGAAGCCCGGCATGGCCAGGTCCGGCTTTTCCTTGTAGTAGGCCACCGGATCGACGGTGTCCTGAGCGAAGGTCGCAACCCACGACTGGTCGAGGTAATAGAGATCGTAGGTGCCGAGCTGGCCCTGCACGTCCTGCGTCGCCTTGGCGAGAACCTGCTCGAGCGGCACGATCTCGATTTCGACTTCGATGCCGGTCGGCTCGGTGAACTCGTTCTTGAGCTTGTCGAGAACGACCGTCGGCGGGGTTGCTTCCGAGGTGTAGCGGATTTTGGTGCCCTTGAAGGGGGCGCCCACATCCTTCAGCCATTGCGTGACAGAGGCGTCCTGCGCCAGCGCTTCGGTGCCGAGCAGGCCAAGGTTGCCGCGATAGGGGCGGGTGTTGCCGAGGAGTCCGGCAGCGAAGGCCGAGAAGCCGACGCCGGCGAGACTCATCTTCTTCATGAAGTCGCGCTTGGAGATGCGGCGCTCGGCATAGGCGCGCGCCGTATCGGCAATAAAGGTCTTCTTGTCGTGGTCTCTAAAGCTCATTGTAATCCTCCCATGGGTTCGAGCTTAGGTTCTCGCGCAACGGCCTCACTCCTTCAGGGAGCCAAGAGTGAGGCCGCGCACCAGATGGCGTTGGACAAGCAGGATGAAGATGAAGCTCGGGATCACGGCGGCTGTTCCCAGCGCCGCGATGAAACCCCATTCATTGCCCGTCGAAGTCACGAAGGTCTGAATCTTGACCGGAACCGTGCGGATGTCGGTGGTGAGAAACAGGGACAGCAGGAATTCCGTCCAGGAGAAGATGAAGCAGAGCACTGCTGTTGCTGCGACGCCGCCCTTGACCATGGGCAACACCACCTTGCGGAAGGTCTGGATGCGGGTGGCGCCATCGATCATCGCCGCTTCGTCCACGTCCTTCGGCACGTCGTCGAAGAAGGACTTCATCAGCAGGACGGCGATCGGCAGGTTGATCAGCGCATAGATCAGCATGAGGCCGAGGTAGCCCATGTAGAGATTGTCGGTGTCGCGCAGGCCAGCCGTCTTGTAGATCGTCACCAGCGGAATGAGGATGGCGATGGGCGGCATGAAGCGCTGCCCGAGAACCCAGTTCAGGAAGGTTGCGCGGCCGCGGAACGCCATGCGCGACAGCGCATAGGCTGCCAGCACCGCGATCACGGTGGTCACCGCGGTGGACCCGACCGAGACGACCATGGAGTCGATGATCGAGCGGCGGGAGTCATAGGCCTCCGCGCCGCCCACGCCCATGCCGATGCCCTGGTCGATGGCCAGCTGCGAACGCGACATGCCGAGCATGGTCACGCCGTAGTTGATCCAGGTCGGCACGAAGTCGAAGAAGACCACGCGATCCTTGTCGAAGATGGCCGAGATCGGCTTGATCGAGGTCAGCGCCCACCACAGGATCGGGAACATGAAGAGGCCGGTCACCAGGACAGCCACCACGTCGCGCAGGATTTGCCATGGCCGCGACAGTTCCATCAGAGCTTCACCTTGAAGATGCGCATGAAGAGCGTCGAGACCATGATGACGAGGACGAGAGTCAGGAGCGCGATGGTCGAGGCATAGGGGAAGTCTGCATTGCCGAAGTAGATGCGTCCGGCATAGGAGGTCAGCGTTTCCGTGGCCGTGCCGGGGCCGGAATCCGTCATCACCTTCACGTAGTCGAAGGCGCGCAGCAGGTCGATGCCGCGGATCAGCACCGCGATGGCGATGACCTTCGACATCATGGGCAGTGTCAGCTTGAAAAAGACCTGGAAGGCACTGGCGCCATCAATCGCGGCGGCTTCGAAGGGTTCCTTGGGCAGCGATCGCAGTCCCGCCAGCATGATGAGCACCATGAAGGGCGTCCATTGCCAGATCTCGGCCAGGAGCACGCCGGCCATGGCGGTCGAGGCGTTGCCGAGAATGGAGAAGCCGGGCGGCAGCAGCCCCAGTTCGATGATGCCGCGGCTGAGAACGCCGAAGGATCCGTTGAGCATGAGCAGGAACATCATGGCCGTCACTGCCGGCGGGATCACCAGGGGCAATGTCATCATGGCGCGCAGGATGCCGTATCCCTTGCGGTCGGAGTCGAGCAGCAGCGCGATCAGCATGCCGAGCACCAGCTGAAACAGAAGCGCCACGCCGGTGTAGAACAGGGTGTTGAGCAGGGCATTCCACACGCGCTCGTCGAGGAAGACCTTCGACCAGTTGTGAGTGGGATCGAAGATCATCTTCCGCGTGGCGGCATTGCGTTTGTAGAGCGAGGTCTCGATCGCCTTGTAGAGCGGGAAGATGCCGAAGACGACCATGAGAGCGCCGGCGGGCAGCAGCCAGGGCAGCGGATGCTCCGAGGTCATCCACCGCGGCAGCCAGGCATGGCGTGGCGTGAAGCTGTCCGAAGACATGAAGGCGACTGACTCCCACTTGCGGTCCGTGGGTCCGGACCGTAACTTTTGTCATTTTGAAATTGCAAATGTGCAGAAAGAGTAGTTCGGGCACCCGCACGGAGTCAACATACAAGCGGGAAAGAAATGAGAATTGTGCAACGCAAACAATATGTTGCAGCGCACAAAGTCCTTGGTGGCCCGCTTAGAGGCGGTGCAGGCGGGCGTCGGACTGATCGAGGCGCTTGCGGATCTGGGTGACGATGAAGGAATCATCCGGCACGCAGTTCTCGTAGGTCAGGTACTCGCCGGCCTTGACCGGCTTGATGACTTTGGCGCCCTCGGCAAGGCCCAGCGGCACGGCATTGGCGCTGCGCGCCGCGGCGTGTGTCATGGCCCAGGCGCGATATTCGGTCTCGCCGATCTTGCCCAGCGTCTCGCCCGGCTTGAGATCGCGCTTGGCGACCGTGATGGCTTCGGCGATGGGCTGCTCCAGCGGCACCATGTCTGCGCGCTTGTGCAGCACCGCCCGCGCCGCCGAAAGCGGCACCTCCAGGCTGGTGAGATGGTAGGGCCGGAACAGCGTGAAATAGGGGCCCTTGCCCACCTTGAGATCGATCAGGCGTTCGAGCACGCGCGGGTGATCGGTCCCGACGATGCAGAAGACGCCGGGCGCCACGCCCTTGCCGATGGAATAGTCGACGCAGCCTGCCTTCGAGAGGACGCCGCCATCCGCTTTCGGAACCAGCACCGAGGCCAGTTCCTCGCGCGTTGCCGCCGGTCCATGCATGCCCGGAACATCGGGCACCAGACCGGTGCAGTTGGCGATTGCCACCATCTCGATCATGGTCTTGGAGCCGTCGACGAACTCCACCAGCATGCGCGCGTTCATGTTGCGCGCCTTGGCCTCGGCCTCGTATTCGGCCGGCACCGCATCGAACTTCAGCGGATTGTTCTTGCCCTTGCCGGCACAGATGATGTCGAGCCCGATGGACTGGGCGAAGCCGATCAGTTCCAGCGTCGCTGCCGGCTCGTCGCCCGCCGCTCCCGTGTAGATCACGCCGGCGCGGCGCGCCTCTTCATGAAGGTGGCGGCCGATGGTGATGTCGGCTTCGACATTCAGCATCACCACATGCTTGCCGTTGGCGATGGCATCCAGCGCGAAGCGCGTGCCGATGTTCGGATTGCCGGTGGCGTCGATGACGACGTCGATGCGGCCCGCGCGGGCCAAGGCGTCGAGATTGGACGTGATGGCCAACCGGCCTCGCTCGATCGCCGCATCGATCTCCGCGGCGGAATCCGCATGCACCGTCGCATCTTCAGGGAAACCGGCCAGAGTCGTGGCGGCCAGGGCCTGGGGCGGACGCATCTCGGCAACGGCTCCGAGGCGCAGGCCCGGCATCCGGTTCAATTGAACGACGATGTCGGTTCCCATCTGGCCGCAACCGGCCAAACCGATGGTCACGGGCCGTCCGGCATCCGCACGGGCTTTCAGTTCGGCAACGAGAGGCGAGACTCCGGAGATCATCACTTGGCTTTCTTGACCTTCTTCTTGTCCTTCTTCGGCACATCGATCCGCACCGGTGCGAAGACCGCATGCGCCTCGTCCTTGCCGAGTTCGTCCGACTGTTTACCATAGGTTTTGAAACGGGCCAGCACCGTTGTCATCTGTTCGTCATTGAGCAGGACCGGGGTTCCGGCCTGCAGCGCCGCCCAGTACTGGTGGCTGATGGTTTCGACCTCGCCCGCCCGCCACAGGGCCTTTTCGAGGTTGGGGCCGAAGGCGATCTGGCCATGATTGCCGAGCAGGCAGGCCGAGCGGTCTTCCAGTGCCTTGAGCATGACGTCGGAAAGGGCCTGGGTGCCGAATTCGGCATAGTCCGAGCAGCGGATGGTGGTGCCGCCGCCGATCCCGATCATGTAGTGGAAGGGCGGAATGTCCTTGCGCAGGCAGGCAAGCGCCGTGGCATAGATCGAGTGCGTATGCACGATGGCACCGGCTTCCTTGCGGTGCTTGAAGATGTCCATGTGCATGCGCCATTCGGTGGAGGGCAGATAGTCGCCGATGTAACGTCCCTCGAAATCCATCTCGACGATGTGATGCGGCTTCATCTTGTGATAGGGAACGCCGGAGGCGGTGATCAGGAATCCGCCATCGATCCGCGCACTGACGTTTCCGGACGTGCCCTGGTTGATGCCGTCCTCGTTCATCTTCAGGCAGGTTTCGATGATCTCCTCGCGCAGGGACAGGTGCTTCAGCTTTGCCATGGGAACTCCGGACAATGGACGGTGTGCGTTCGTTTCGGGCCGACCTATAGTCCCAGTCCGCCGTCACATACAAGTCACGCAGGGCGATTGACGCCCATGCGGCGAATGCGCAGACTGGCGAAAAACAGGGTTCAATCATGAGTTTCGAACGCCCGCGGGGCATCGCCGTCGCCGACGTCGGATACACCAACACCAAGATCATGCTCTTTTCGCCCGACCTCGCGCCGGTGGCGGAGCGCAAGATTGCCAGCCGGCACCGCGAGGGACCGCCCTATCGCAGCATCGACCCCGAGCCCATGGTGGCGCTGTGCCGCGAGGCCTTGCCCGAACTCGACCGGATCCTGCCGGTCGACGCGATTGTCCCCTGTGCCCACGGCGCGGCGCTGGCCTGCCAGGCTGCCGACGGCAGCCTGGCCATGCCGGTCATGGACTATACCTCCGAGCCGCCGCCGGACATCGTCGCGGACTACCGCCGGATCGCACCGGGCTTCGAGGAGACCTTCTGCACACTGCTGCCCATGGCTCTGACCCACGGCCTGCAGCTCTACTGGCAACAGCGGGCCTGGCCGGCGGAATTCGCCCGCATCGCGACGGTGATCCCCTGGATCCAGTATGTCGGCTTCCGACTCAGCGGCAAGGCGGTTACCGAGATGTCGAGCATGTCGTGCCAGACCCATTTGATGGACACACGCAGTCAGACGCTCTCGTCGCTGGTGAAGCGCCAGGGCTGGGAAGCCCTCTTTCCGCCCATGGCCAAGGCCTGGGAGACCATCGGCCGGCTCAGGCCCGAGTTCACGGGGCCCGGCTTCCGCGGCCGCGGCGCCGTGCTTGGCGGCGTGCATGACTCGACCGCCAACTACATGCGCTATGTCTGTGCCGGGCTGGACCGTTTTTCGCTCGTCTCGACCGGCACCTGGAGCATCAGCTTCGACACCTCGACGCCGCTCGATCATCTGGTCGAAGCGCGTGACACCAACACCAATACGGATGTACTGGGCCGCACCGTGGCCTGCAGCCGGTTCTTCGGCGGCAAGGAATTCGAGCAGGTGGCAGGCGACGCGCCGGCCGAGGCGGCCTCCCTCGACATGGTGCGCGAACTGATCGTCAAGGGCATCATGGCGCTGCCCTCCTTCACCGATTCCGGCGGCCCGGTTCCGCGTTCGGGCGGGCGCGGACGGATCGTCGGCGACCTTCCGGCGAGCGCCGAAGCCCGCGCCTCGCTCGCGGCCCTCTATTGCGCACAGATGGTGTCGGAGCAGCTCGATGCCATTTCGTCCCGTCACGATGTCATCGTCGACGGACCTTTCGCGCAGAATCCCGTGTTGATGGCCATCCTCGCCGATCTCCGCCGCGGGCAGCAGGTGAAGGCCTCGGACTTGCGCGATGGAACGACAGTGGGCGCGGCGAGTCTCGCACTCATCGATGACGGCAGGCTTCCCTCCATCGGTCTGTCCCTCAAGCTTCAAGCGCCGCCGGATCTTGCGGGACTTGCCCGGTACCACTCGAACTGGAAGGAGAAGGCCTATGCGCATCTGGCTTAGCCTTGCCGCGGTGATGCTGGCCGCCAACCCGGCCCAGGCCTTCGACTGCACCAAGGCCTCGACGGCGGTGGAGAAGGCAATCTGCGGCGAAGACGCGCTCAAGTCCCTCGATGACCGCATGAGCGAGGCCTATGGCGCCGTGCGCAAGCTCTCCACCGAGGCCGAGCGCCCTATGCTGGCGCGGTCGCAGAAGGCCTGGATCGCCGAGCGCGAAGCCAATTGCCCGAAGTCCGAAGCCGGCATCGTTGCCTGCATCACCGAAATGACCCGCGAGCGCCTGATGCTCTTCGAAGGCAAGCCCGAGAGTGGCACGGCACCCGCCGGCCGCATCATCCCGGTCTTCATCCTGCAGGAGGGAACCCCCGCGGTCTATGAACTCGACGTCACCATGCTGCGTTTCGCCGATGCGCGCACGCCCGGCGAGAAACGGTTCAATGCGATCGCCGACGAGATCAGGGCACGCGTCAAGACCGGCAAACACGGCGAGGACACCATGGACCGCGTCTACTCCATGATCGAGGCGATGTCCTTTCGCTTTGCCGTGCCGCGGCTGTACTCGGTCGAACACAGCTTCTGGTCCTTCACCGGCGGCGCGCATGGCAATGGCGGCACCCAGAACTTCAACTTCGATCCGGTGACCGGCAAGGACTACACGGTGGATGATGTCTTCCCCGAAGACGCGGTCGTGAAGCTGATCGCCAGCTGCAAGGACAAGATCATTGCCGAGAAGAAGAGCCGCTGGGGCAGCGAACCATACGATCCGGCGCAGGACTTCTCCATGCAGGATGGCGTGATCGGCGAACATGTGGCGACCTTCAGCCGCTGGAGCTTCAATGCCGAGGGAGCAAGCGTGAACTTCGACTCCT
>JAPLOT010000338.1 GCA_026400595.1 Alphaproteobacteria bacterium
GCAAGGGGCGGCGTCATCATCTCGTCGGCGACCATGTCGCCCGACGATGCGCGGCAGCTGGCGGGGCGCGCCGAAGCGCTCGGCCTTCACTATCTCGACGCGCCCATCAGCGGCGGCGCGGCCAGGGCTGCGGCCGGTGAGCTTACCGTCATGGCGTCCGGAACGCCGCAGGCCTTCGCAACTGCTCGGCCAGCGCTCGAGGCAATGGCTGCAACGGTCTACGAACTGGGCGACACCGCCGGCACCGGTGCTGCCTTCAAGATGGTGAACCAGCTGCTCGCCGGCGTTCACATCGCCGCCGCTTGCGAGGCGATGACCTTCGCCGCGAAGCTGGGTCTCGACCTTGCCACCGTCTACAAGGTCATCACCGCATCGGCGGGCAACAGCTGGATGTTCGAGAACCGCGTGCCGCATATTCTCGACGGCGACTATTCCCCGCGCAGCGCGGTGGAGATCTTCACCAAGGATCTGGGGATCGTCAGCGACATGGGCCGCAAGGAGAAGTTCCCGCTCTCGATCGCTGCGACGGCGCTGCAGATGTTCCTGATGACCGCGGCCTCCGGCATGGCCAAGGACGATGACGCATCGGTGGCACGCATGATCGCGCGGATGACCGGCATCGATCTCCCGCCGGCCGGGTGAGTGCCGCGCGCACCAGCGGCATCGGCCTCTTGATTCACGATGCATGACTCGGCTCGATGCTGCGCCGCAGCAGATAAGTCCCTGATCTACCATTGACCGTTCATCGTGACGGGATAAGTTGATCGGCAACACCCATGCGATCGGTCGGCAGGTCGCACTGCCTCCAGTTATCGCGGGTGATTCTTGCCGCCTCGGCGGCGGCGGACGTGATTTGTTTTGTGGGGGACGTCGCGGCGCCAGAACGAAAGCGCTCTCTGAAATCGCGAAGAACTGGATATGCGGAGTCGTGCCCCCGCGATTCAAACCCCAGCGGCGGAAAGTTCCGCTGGGCAGACGACAACAACAACAGATGGGAGGACGTGCCGTGGTCAGACGTTTCTTGAAAGTGCTTACCGGAACAGTTGCGGCCTTGAGCTTTGCGACTTCCGCCATCGCAGGTCCGGAGGTCGTCTCCGGACCGGGCGTTCAGCCGGAATGCTTTGCGCCGCTTTCGGCCGAGACGAAGTTCCTGAAGTTCCCGAAGAAGGAAGGGCCCTATCGCATCGCGCTGGCCAACGGCTTCGTGGGCAATACCTGGCGCATCCAGATGATCAAGACGGCCAAGGCCTATTCGGAGCAGCCTGACGTCGCCAAGGACATCAAGGAACTCAAGGTCGTGTCGACGGGCACCGACGTCGCAGCCCAGATCGCCGCCATCGATAACTTCATCAACTCGGGCTATGATGCCATCCTCACCATCGCGGTGAACCCGACGGCCTTCACGCCCGTGATCAAGCGCGCCAACAAGGCAGGCGTGGTGCTGGTCGCCTTCGACAATACTTTCGACAGCGACGAAGTCATCCAGGTCAACGAGAACCAGTTCCAGATCGGCGTCATCAACGGGACCTGGATCAAGAAGAACGTGCCGAATGGCGGCAAGATCCTCGAAGTGCGCGGTCTGCCGGGCAACTCGGTGGACCGTGACCGCCACCTCGGCATCCGCAGCGTGCTGGAAGCCGCCGACGGGCCGAAGTACGAGATCATCGAAGTGGTCGGCAACTGGGATGACGGCACCGCGCAGAAGGTGACCGCCGATGCCATCGCCGTGCACAAGAAGTTCGACGGCGTGACGGTGCAGGGCGGCTCGACCGGGACCGTCCGTGCCCTGATGGATGCCGGACATCCCTTCGTGCCGGTGGCCGGCGAGGCCGAGAACGGCTTCCGCAAGCTCTGCGCGGAGAATGCCGACAAGGGCCTGCTGTGTTCCTCGGCCGGCCAGTCTCCGGGCCTCGTCGCCATCGCCATGAAGACGGCGATCGAAGCCCTGAAGGGCGAGACGCTGCCGCAGTTCGTCTCGGTGCCGATCCCGCTGGTCGAGCATCCCGACTTCAAGGCTGATGTGAACTTCTTCCCGGCATTGACGGACAACTTCTTCAACTCGAATGATTTCCCGCCCTGTGGCGTGAACATCCTTGCCACCGACATCATGGGCAAGTCCGAGGCTGACAACTGAGAGCAGTGCGGATCGGGCAATGCCTGGCGGATGGCTCCGGCCATCCGTCAGGCTGCCTTCCGGCCCAGGCCATGACTGAACGCACTCCGCTTCTCGAACTCAAGGGCGTCTCCAAGCGCTACGGCGGTATCGCCGCGCTGACGGATGTCGACTTCAAGGCCTATTCCGGCGAGATCCACGCTGTTCTGGGCGAAAATGGCGCCGGCAAATCCACGCTCATCAAGATCGCCTCGGGCGTGACCGACGCCAGCGAGGGCGAAGTCCTGGTCAATGGTACACCCTTCAGGTTCCGCTCCCCGACCGATGCCATGAGGGCCGGGGTGGTCTGCGTCTTCCAGGAGCTCTCGCTGCTCCCCGACATGACGGTTGCCGACAATCTTTCCATGGCCGGCACGCCGACGCGCGGCGGCTTCATCGACCAGAAGGCGCAGCGCGCGCGCGCCGTGGAATTGCTGAAGCGGGTGGGCTGCGAGGACGTGCATCCGCTCGAACTGGTCAAGAACCTGCCCCTGTCGCGCCGCCAGATGGTGGAAATCGCCAAGGCGCTGGCCAAGAAGCCCAAGCTGCTCATCCTTGACGAAGCCACGTCGGCGCTGACCGCAAAGGACGTCGAACGCATCTATCTCATCATCCGCGAGCTGCGCGAGGAAGGCGTGGGCATTCTCTACGTGTCGCACCGCATGCACGAGATCGAGGAACTGGCCGATGTGGCCACGGTCTTCCGCAACGGCCGCAAGATCGAGACCTTCAAGAAGGGTGCGCGCAGCGTCAACGAGATCATCCAGATGATGATCGGCCGCGAGGTCACGCATCACTATCCGCCCAAGCCGCCCTTCGACGACAGCCGCCAGCCCGCGCTGACGGTTTCGAACCTGTCCTGGGGACACGACCTGAACGGTATCTCGTTCACCGCCGGCAAGGGCGAGATCGTGGGACTCGGCGGCCTCGACGGCCAGGGCCAGCGCGAACTGCTGCTCGCCCTCTTCGGCGTGCTCAAGGGCGTCGAGGGAACGGTCAGCGTCGATGGCCGGAGCCTGCAGCTCTCCGGGCCGCGCAGCGCCATGACTGCGCCGCTGCCGCTGGCGCTGATCCCGGAAGACCGCAAGGTCGAAGGCCTGATGCTGCCGATGAGCGTGCGGGACAATCTGACGCTTGCCTCGCTGCAGCAGCTGCGCAGCGGCCTTGGCATCGACACGGAGAGGGAAACCGCCGCCGTCAACGAGATGGTCGCGCGAATGCAGATCAAGGCGCCCGATACATCGGCCGCAGTGGGCACGCTCTCCGGCGGCAATCAGCAGAAGGTGGTTCTCGCCAAGTGGCTGATGACCGATCCCGGCATCATTCTCCTCAATGATCCCACGCGCGGCATCGACGTGGGCACCAAGCAGGAAATCTACCGCCTGCTGCGCAACCTCGCCGCCGAGGGCAAGACGATCGTCTTCTACTCCACCGACTATGCCGAACTCATTGGCTGCTGCGACAAGGTCCTGATCCTTTACGGCGGCCGCATCACGCGCGAGCTGAAGGGCGAGGACTGCACCGAGCACAACATCGTGGCCGGCGCGCTCAATGTGAACCCCGTTCCGGAGAAAGCCGCGTGAGCGACTGGCGCTACCATATCTCGCACAATCTCGGAACGCTGACGGCGGTTGGCCTTTTCGCCGTGATGTTCACCATCTACATCAGCAATCACGAGGCTGGCCTGACGCCCGCGGTCGCCACGACGGCGGCCAACAAGGCCGTGCTGCTGGCGCTGGTCGCCATGGCGCAGACCATCCCGGTGCTGACGCGTGGGCTGGACCTCTCGGTCGGCTCGGTCTTCGTGCTGGCAAACTGCCTCGCCTCGGCGATCGTGGTCGGCACCATCGGGCAGGGCCTGCTGGGTTGCGTCGCCGTTCTGCTGCTGGGCATCGTCTGCGGCTTCGTCAATGGCGCCATCGTGGTCTGGGGACGGCTGCAACCGATCATCACCACGCTTGCGACCGGCGCGATTTTCTACGGCATCGCCCTGTGGATCAGGCCCACGCCCGGCGGCGACGTGCAGTATGACATTGCCGACTTCGTGGCCGGGCAGCTCTTCGGCGTCGTGCCGACGGCGCTGGTCGTCCTTCTGCTGGTGGTCCTGCTGGTGTGGATCCCCTATCGCAGTTCGCCGCTGGGCCGCGGGGCCTATGCCGTCGGCTCCAACGAGCAGGCGGCCTACATGTCGGGCGTGCCGGTGGAGAAGGCCAAGATCGCTGCCTATACGCTGGCCGGGTTCCTTGCCTCGCTGGGCGGCCTCATCCTCACCTTCAACACCTATTCGGGCGAAGCATCAGCCGCCATCGGCGGCACCTATACGCTGAATTCCATCGCCGCCGTGGTGATCGGCGGCACCTCGCTGTTCGGCGGCTGGGGATCGGCCATCGGATCGATCTTCGGCGCCTTCGTGCTGCGCACCATCGAGGACCTGCTCTTCGTCTTCGACCTGCCGCCGCTGTGGCAGCCGCTGTTCCAGGGCGTGGTACTGCTGGTCGCCATCAGCCTCGGTGCCATCCGTGTCTTCCGCATCCGCAACCGCCTGGAACTCTTCACATGAACGTCGCTGCCGCAACCCAGAAGATTGGCCTCGACGTTCCGGTGATGGTGGCCTTCGGCTGCATCATCGTCATCCTGCTGGCGGGCTCGCTCTATTCGCCCGAATTCCTGTCGCTCGACTATCTCCTGCAGCAGCTCCAGGTGGGCGCCTTCCTCGGCATCATCGCCTCGGGCGCCATGATGGTGATCCTGCTGGGCCATATCGACCTGTCCATTCCCTGGACGGTGACGCTGGGCGCCATGATGGCGACCGCCCTGGGCGGCTGGATCGGACCGGCGGGCGTGTGGCTTGCCATCCCCTTCGGCGTGCTCTGCGGCGCCTTCATCGGCGTGTTGAATGGCCTGGGCGTCGCTTATCTGCGGCTGCCCTCCATGATCTTCACACTCGGCATGAATGCGGTGGTGCAGGGTCTGATGGTGCTGCACACCGGCGGCTTCGCGCCGCAGGACCATGCGACCGACGCCATGCATTTCCTGGCGGTAAAGCGTTCGATCCTCGGCATTCCCAACGCCCTCTTCGTCTGGCTCTTCGTCGGCCTCATCGTGATCTTCCTGCTGCGGCGCACCGCCTTCGGCCGCGCCGTCTATGCCATCGGCAACCGCGAGTCCGTCGCCTATCTGTCGGGCATCAACACCAACGCCGTGCTGATCGGATGCTTTGCCTTCTGCGGCGCCTGCGCGGCCTTCGCGGGCGTGTTGCTGGCCGGTTACTCGACCAAGGCCTATCAGGCCATGGGTGACCCCTATCTGCTGCCGGCCATTGCCGCCGTCGTACTTGGCGGCACCAATATTCTGGGCGGGCGCGGCAACTATCTGGGCACCATCGCCGGTGTCATCCTGATTACCCTGTTGCAGTCGATCCTCTCGGTCATGCAGATGCCGGAGGCTGGCCGCCAGGTGATCTACGGGTCGGTGATCATCGGCATGCTGCTGCTTTACGGACGAGGCGCGCGAACACGGAGTTGACGGGAGGAAAAAATGGCTGCGATCCTGTTGCGGAACGTGACGATCTGGGATGGCGAAAATGATGCGGCCTATCCCGGCGAAGTGCTGATCGGCAACCGCATCAAGGCCGTCGCCAGGGCGCGCAACGAGATCGCGGCTGAGCGGGCCTCCGACATCATCGACGGCGAAGGCATGTTCCTCATGCCGGGCATGGTGGAAGGACATTGCCACCCGAGCTTCGTCGGAATCTCCACCAACGCCGAACTGGGCCGTATTCCGCCCGAGAAGCATACACTGCTCACCGCCGCCAATGTGAAGCTGCTGCTGGAGCACGGCTTCACCTCGATCTTCGAGGCGGCCTCGGCCAAGCCGATGATCGGCGTCACCATCCGCGATGCCATCAACGATGGGCTCATCCCCGGTCCGCGCATGCGGGCCGCAAGCCCCGAAGTCACGACAACCGCCGGCCTGGGCGACGAACGCCGCCGCCACATCCATGAGGAGAGCTTCGGCCTGGTCGCCGATGGCCCCGTCGAGATGCGGCGTGTGGCCCGGGAATGCGCGCGCGACGGGGTGGACAATCTCAAGATCAACATCTCGGGCGACGAGTTCGTCAGCCACGCCCGCGCCGAGATCACCACGCTGGAGGACGACGAACTGCAGGCCTTCGTCAGCGTGGCGCATAACTTCGGAAAGATGGTCGCCGCCCATGCGCGATCATCCAAGAGCGTGAAGATGGCGGTCCGCCACAAGGTGGACTGCATCTACCACTGCGACTTCGCCGATGAGGAAGCGCTCGACCTGCTCGAAAGCGTGAAGGATGAGTCCTTCGTCGGCCCGGCATTCGGCCTGGTGCACAACTGCACCATCGAAGGCGAACGCTACGGCTTCAGCCGCGAACTGGCGGAGTCCATGCATCTGTTCCGCAAGTTCGAGGCAACCTGTGCCACCTACCACGAGATCCGGCGCCGCGGCATCCGCGTCGTGATCGGCGGCGACTATGGCTTTTCGATCACGCCGATGGGCCAGAATGCCCGCGACATCGGCCATTTCGTGAAATACTTCGGCTACGCGCCCGCCGAGGCCCTGCGCTGCGCCACGAAGATCGGTGCCGAACTGATGGGGCATGGCGGCGAACTCGGGGTGATCCGCGAAGGCGCGCTGGCCGACCTGCTGCTGGTCGATGGCAATCCGCTGGCCGATCAGACGGTGCTGGTCGGACCGGACCGTTTCCTCATGATCATGAAGGATGGCGGCCTCTATCGCGACCCGCGGCAGTCCAGCGGCCGGCGCCAGCGGGCTGCCGCCGAGTGATCGACGATCCGCCACTCCTGACCATTTCAGCGACTCCCCGGCGATTGCCGCCGGGCGTCGTTGCGGCCTTCGCGGCAACGCCGGCAAGTTTCATTGTCGATGCCCTCGGCGGCCGCGGCGCCCTGGACTGGCGGATCAAGCCCATCGGCACGACGCGCCCCTTTGCGGGTTCAGCCTTCACCTGCCATTGCGGCCCGGGCGACAATCTGGCGCTCTGTGCCGCTGTAGCCGAATGCAAACCCGGCGATGTGATCGTCGCGGCGACAGACGGGTTCACCGGAACCTCGGTGGTCGGCGATCTGCTCCTCGGGATCGCGCGGAACCGGGGGGCCGTGGCTTTCGTCACCGACGGGCTGGTCCGGGACCAGGCAGACATCGAGGCTCTTGACCTGCCCTGCTATGCCGCAGGGGCGACACCCAACTCGCCGGCGCGCAATGGCCCGGGCGAGGTGGGGCGGCCCGTGCAGTGCGGCGGCCTCACGATCTCGACCGGCGATCTCGTCATCGGCGACCGCGACGGTGTCGTGGTCGTGCCTGCCAAGGCCATTGACCAGACGCTTGCACGCCTCGCCGCCGTGAAGGAGTCCGAAGCGGCCATGCTGGCGCGCGTCAAGGCAGGCCTCTCGGAGGTCGGCTTCGTTGCCGATCTGCTGAAGAGTGACCGCGTGCGCAGAGTGGATTGAGAACGGGCTCCGCGATGAACCGCGACCAGTTGCTACGCCATGGTTACAGTGTGCATGCCTTGCGGCGCGAGGCGCGCAAGCGCTTGCCGCGCATGTTCTTCGACATGGTCGACGGCGCAGCGGGCGACGAGATCACGGTCCGGCGCAACGAGAGCGACATTGCTGCGCTCGAAGTGGTGCTAAAGGTCCTGTCAGGGGCACCTACACGCGACCAATCGGTGATGATCCTGGGCCACAGGCTGCCGTCGCCGGTGATCATCGGGCCCACCGGCCTTGCCGGGCTGCTCTGGCCCAATGCCGAACTCTGTGCCGCGCGGGCGGCGCATCGCTTCGGCACGATCTATACGACGAGCCATGCCTCGACCAGCACCATCGAGGAGATCGGCGCGGCCACGCCGGGCCCGAAGTGGATGCAGGTCTTCCTCTATACCGACCGGGGGCTGACGGCGGAGTTCATCGCCCGGGCGCAAAGGGCCGGCTATGCCGGCCTGGTGCTGACCGTCGACAACCAGGTGATGGCGGTGCGCGACCGCGATGCGCGCAACGGCCTGATGTTTCCGATGAAACTGCGCACGCGCGGCCTGATCGATCTTGTCAGTCATCCCGGCTGGCTCTTGCGCATGCGCAAGGCGCCGAACCCGACCTTTGTGAACTACGACAAGTTCACCAGCATCGGTGCCTTCGGGCCTGTCATGCAGAAGCTTCTGGATCCAGGGGTGACCTGGAAGGATGTCGAATGGGTGCGCAGCCTGTGGAAAGGACCGATGATCCTGAAGGGCATCCTGCACCCGGACGAGGCACACCGGGCCCAGTCGCTTGGCGTCGATGCTGTCGTGGTCTCCAATCATGGCGGCCGGCAATATGACAGTGCCATCTCCGGCATCCGGGCGCTGGCGCCCATCGTCGATGCTGTGGGCGACAGGACCGTGGTACTGGTCGATGGCGGCTTCCGCCGGGGCGCCGATGTCGTCAAGGCGCTGGCACTGGGCGCCAAGGCCGTCCTGATCGGCCGGCCCCAGCTCTGGGGCGTCGCATGTGCCGGCGAAGAGGGTGTGCACTGGGTGCTAGAGATGTTCCACAGGGAGATCGACCGTGCCATGGCACTGGGCAGCTGGGACGACATCCGGCAGATCGACCGCTCGATCTTCGCCAATTCCTCGCCCTGGACCTGAGCGCCCGGCCGTGCCGCACGTGCCCGCCGGTGTCCGTACCGGCCTAGGATCTGCGGGTCGACTCGTAGAGGAACCAGACGCGGCGTTCGGCCTCGTCGATCCACACCTCGATCAGGCTGGCCGAGGCCACGTCATTGTGCTCTTCCACCGTATCGTGAACGGAGCGCAGGATGCCGATGAGCTGCCGGTTGTCGCTGGCAAGCTCGGCCAGCATGTCCTCAGGCGTCACGAACTCGGCATCATTGTCGGGAATGCGCTGCAGCCGCGCCACATGGCCGATGGACCTCAGCGTCGTGCCGCCCAGCTTGCGGGCCCGTTCGGCAATGGCGTCGGTCATGGCGAAGATCTGATCGGCCTGCTCGTCGAGCAGGAGATGATAGTCCCGGAAGTGCGGCCCGGACATGTGCCAGTGAAAGTTCTTGGTCTTGAGATAGAGCGCAAAGCAATCGGCGAGCAGTCCGGTCAATGCGGCCGAGATATCCTTCGTGGCGTTGGGACCAAGGTCGGTCGGGGTCTGCAGGGGTGCGGCACGTCGGGTCATTGTCGCATATCCTTTCAGGGGTTGAGGGTGTTCAGGCGACTGGTTCGATCGGATTGCTACGGGAAACCAGCAGCGGATCGATTTCAGTAAGCGGGAAAGGCGGCAGATCGGTGACGGCCATGCCGAAGGCTGCAGCCAGCACATCCCGTGGAAAGACATTGATCAGCGAACGGTAGCCGATGTCGCCGGGCGAAACGCTGTCGAAGAAGATTGCAAGATGCAAATGGCCTTCGCCCACATTCTCGATATGGTGCGGGTAGGCCTTGGGGATGAAATAGGCATCGCCGGGCTTCGCCACATAGGTGTCCGCACTGCCATCCGGATCGAGGATCGTCATGCGGGCCATGCCGGAGATCACGTAACCCATCTCGGCCGTTTCCGGGTGCCAGTGCGGCTCCCGCATGCCCTTCTCGGAGATGGTGACCGAAAACATGGCAATGTCCCGCAACGCGGGCCAGAGCGCCGACCTGGTGATCTGCGCCGTTCCTGCAGGGGACTCGATCTGTGCCGGCGTCGCCGCAAGACTGTACTTGTAGGGATTGACATGGCGGGCCTGGTCCTCGATCGCCGGACCTTGCGGCAGCGCGAAGACGCTGTTCTCGGCGCTGGTCCGGTCGAGGGCCCGAAACGCGGCGGCAGGCAGGCCATAGGTATTGCCCAGCACCGAATCGCTCATCGCGCCAAAGGCGGCCTTGATGCCGAAATCCTCGGGCTGCTCATGCGAAAAGGCCAGAATGAACGCCGCGGTTCCGCTTCCGGTGTTCTGGATGGCATGCAGCGATCCCGACGGCGCAAAGAACATGTCGCCTGCAGCCACCGTGAAGATCTCCCGTTCGGCGTGGTTCGTCGCGATGGTGATCAGCGCTCCGCCCTGCAGGCAGAAACCCAGCTCATGGGCATTGGCGTGCCAGTGCGGCTCGCGCACGCCGCGCGGCGCCAGGTCCAGGCGGCGCAGCGAGAGGCCGCGAAGAATCGGAAGCTCGCGGCTGTCCAGATGCTTGATCGACCCGGTCGGTCCTGCAAAACGCGGCGCAAGACCTTCCAGCGACGCAACATGACGGGACTTCTTCTCGGGCACAGGCATGACGCGTTCCTTGGCGTTGAAGCTGCCTACCATAATGCAACTCAGGCGGGCTGCAAGACGGGTTGACCGTCCTAGACTCGATCGGACTGGCCAGGCGGCACCGGAGCGGCATCGAGGAGTGGCCTCAGCGCTTCCGAAAACCGCGTGTAGTAACTGCGCTCGAAGTGAAGCGCGCCGATCCCCCAGACATGCTGTTCATCCCCGAGAACAGGATGGTCGAGAAGGGAAATGACGTCGCAACGGAACTGCTGGACGAACATGTCCTCAAGAACTGCGGCATTCCAGTTGGCGGTGCGGTTCAGCTTGAGCTTGCCTTCGGAGAACGAAACGATCTCGTCCTGCGCATTCCGATAGGAATCCGCAAACCGTGCCTTGTGCAGGATCACGCGGCAGCCTGGCAGGTGGCGATTCAAGAAGTCCTTCAGCGCCAGGAGCGATGCCCTGAAGAGCGACAGATAGCGCCGCGGCGTCCCATCGGCCGTGAGCACCATGTTTCCGCGGGCCTGTTTCGAGAGCGCCGAACCGCGAAAGATGTAAGTGGGCGTCAGCCAGCTCCCGTCGTACGCGATCACGCCATCGAGCCCATCCGATGCGAGATCCACGAGCAGGCAATCCGGCTGCGTTTCGACAAGCTCATGCAGAAAGCTCTTGCTGAAGTCCCTGCAAATCATGAGCTTGTCAGCTTCGGAAATGTCGCCGAGATCCTTGGGTGGAGATAATGGCTTGGCGCACAGGCTGATGATTGATGCGTGAAATCGCTTTGGAACAAGCCTGACATCAAGAGCCGTTCGCTGGTTCTGATAGCGCACCCAGTCTTCGGAGGCGCAGGTCCCCAGAATTGCCAGCCGCTTGGTCATGACCAGGTCATCACGATGTGCTCGCCCGGCCCGAGCCGCAGCGATCCGAATGGCAAGACCGACCCGGCGCCGATCATTTGGACTGAATCTGCCGGATGACAGCAACGAGATCGCCAAGCGTCCTGACGGACTTGACGAAGCGGTTCGGAATCCGCAGGCCGAAGTCAGCCTCGGCCTGGAGAATCAGGTTGATGTGCGTGAAACTGTCCCAGCCGGACACGGTTTCTGGGCTGGATGCCATCGAGAGGCGCGCGCGCTCGGCGCGGAACACGATGGCCGCAAGATCCATCACTTCATCCTCGACCGTGGACGGGGATGACGAGGTCACCGCCGATGGCGCTTGCGCGCGGTCCTCGAGCATAGCCCTGACTTCGGCAAGACGAGGCTTTCCGGAAGGGCCTCGCGGTATCGCATCGACGGCGAAGATTCGCTTCGGCACCTTCAGGGCTTCAAGCTCATTCCGGCAGTGTTCGGTCAGTGCCGCTTCACCCACGGCCCTCGACAAGACCACGGCAGACACGGCGATTTCCTCGAAGTCCGCGTCCTTCAGACCGACGGTGACCGCCTCGACGACCGACGGGTGGCGCAACAAGGCCTCGTCGATCTCCTCGCCGCGGATCAAGGTGCCGCCGGAATTGATCGCTGCCTTCAGCCGGCCAAGGAACTCGTAGGATCCGTCAGCGTGCCGGCGTGCGAGGTCACCGGTCCGCATCCAGCCGTCCGGCGTGAAGGTCTGCTGTGTCCGCGCGGGATTGCGCCAGTAACCGCGGAAGATGTGGTCGCCCCGAAGCTGGATCTCGCCTTCCGGTGTCGCGTCTTCGGGAAGGGGCACGCCAGTGCTGTCGCCCAGGCGGGCCTCGCAGTCGATCGGCCGCCCGATCGTGCCAAGCGATCCCATTTCCGGATGGCGGCCCGCATAGAGCGCCGTGGTCACCGTCTCGGTAAGGCCGTACAGGTTCCAGAGCTCCGTCCCGAAGCGCCGCTCGAAGCGCTCCCAACGCTCCTTGCTGAGCTGCGAGGCGGAACTCACGATGCCCTTGAAACCTGTCTCGCCAAAGTAATCGTTCCGCGCGCCCAGCCGCTCGATCAGGCTCAGTACGGTCGGGTTCGTAACCATATGAGTGGCGCCGTGCCGCCTGATGCCGCCGAGCCAGGTTTCGACGTCACTTACGTCGAATGGTCCCGGGCGGATGACGCTTCCCCCTGTTGCCATGGCCAGAAGCGGTCCCAGCACGATGCCATCCGTATGCGATATGGGAACCGGGTTGAAGACCCGTGTCGATGGCCCGAAGCCGAAAAGGCGCCGAATGGTCTCAAGGTGCGCAAGGAGATTTGCCAGCGTGATCTCCACGCCGCTCGGCTCGGCAGTGGTGCCCGATGTGAAGAGAATATAAGCCAGCGCGGACGGATCGCCGGCCGGAGGCGCAATCTCCCCGCCATCGGCTGCGTGCTGCGAAAACGTGGCGCTGCCGATGACCGGGCAGGTCCAGTCCGGCCTTGCCCCGCCGGCCGGCATCACGAGGCATGCCGGCTCAACGGCTCTGCAGATCGCATCGAAACGCGGCCGCGCGGCATCTGCGGAGACGATGACCGGGACATGGCCTGCGATGATCGCAGCGACGAAGGCGGCACAGCCTTCAACCTCCTTCGCGACGCTGATCACAACCCTGTCGCCCGCGGACATGGAAGACTTGCGATAGGCAGACATGGCGCCGGCAACCGCCTGGGAGAACGTGGCATATGTCGTGTTCCCCTCGTCGCTCACAATGAAGGGGGCGTCGCCGCCCTGACGAAGGTTGCGCCAGAACACATCGAGGGAGAGCTTGGTACTCATTCCTCTCCCTCATCGGCAAGCGTGCTGCGGGTGGCGCGGAGAATGCGCTGTGGCCGCGCCGGGCTGCCGGATACGAGCGTACCGGCCAGGACGGGTTTTCGCACCACCGATCCTGCCGCAACGATCGCGCCGGCTCCGATTTCGACATTCGGCAAGATCACCGCGCCGGCACCGATCACCGTGTCGGAACCGACCCTTGTGTTGCCGGCCATGGTCACTCCCGGCCCGATGCTGACGAAGTCGTCGATGATGCAGTGATGACCCAGCGATGCGCTGCGATTGATCAGGACGCCTTCGCCGATCATCGACATGGCACCCACGACCGCCATCGTGTTCACGAAGGAACCTTCTCCGATGCGCGAGCTTCGTGCCACCACGGCCGAAGGATCAATGACGGCCTCCGCCGGCTGGAGGCCGCGTGCGAGGGCAAGCTGGGCGAGTGTCCTGCGACGCGCCGGCGAAAACGCGCAGGCCAGAAAGGGAAGCCGCAGGTCTTCGGCATCGAGACCTTCCAGGGTGCAAATCCGTCCGATGCCCGCCGATCTCGGCGCTCCGTTCAGGCTGACCCCGGCCCGTATGGCGATGCCCGCCCGGTTGCAGGCCTCCTCAAAATCGACCACCATCGGCGACCGCACGCCGAAGATGATCAGCTCGCGCTGCCCAGGATTCTCGTTCCGTTTCACGATCCCCATCCGTCCGACGGCCTTGCCGCGAAGGAGTTGACCCTGTTTCTCCGCACGCAAGCAGCTTTTCCACGCGAACCGCGGCACTCGGCCAAGAACGAAAACCGCTAACAAGAGGTGTCCGATATCCGGCAGAAAGCCCGGTTGTCGGGTGGAGAATCATTCATTCGCGCTGCAATTGCAAGCGGTCCGGGCGCAGGGTATCAGTAGGCGGAAAATCGCGAATCTTTGCAAGGGACCTTGCCAGAAGAACGCCTTGCTGATGCCAATAACCTCAACACAACAAATATTTGAATTGTCATTCTCCTGACCCGCCATTCGCAGTGCTGCGGCCCCCTGCCAAGGTTCTGCCGCGGGGCCTCGTCCGGGGCTCCGCCGCTCAGGACGCCGTACCCTTGGATCGGGAGACGGAACTGCCGGTGCGTGGACCGGGCGATCAGCTCCACTTGCCGCCAAACTTCGCGTTCGGTTAAACTGGACAAATGCCAAATCAGGCCCGCGCCAGCGCAGGCTTGCTTGAAGATGGCCCAGCTCACATTACTGCCAGCACAAAGCACTTAATCGCATGAAACGCCTTTTCCCGTGGCTCGGCCAGCTCAATCGAAGGACGACAGACGCCTCGGCGGCCCTTGACGCGGCGGCGTCGGCTTGCCGATTCAATCTCGCATCCTACAACATCCACAAATGCGTCGGGACCGATGGACGATTTGACCCGCAGCGCATCAAGCAGGTCATCCTCGCGCTCGACGCCGATATCGTGGTGCTGCAGGAAGCGGATGCACGGTTCGGCAAGCGGGAAGGACTTCTCGATCTGTCCTATCTCCATGCCGCCGGCGGATACCAGTCCGCCGTTGCCCTGCCACAGAGTTCACGCAGCCACGGCTGGCATGGCAATGTCGTGCTCTATCGCAGCGGCATCGTCCACGACGTTCATCAGCTGACACTGCCGGGGCTCGAACCGCGCGGCGCGGTGCTGGTGGATTTCGGCATCGAGCAAGCCAATTTTCGGCTGCTTGCCGTGCATTTCGGGCTCCTGCGCCAGTCGCGAATGCGACAGGTTCAGGCGATCATCGATGCGGCGGATCCGCACCCGGACCGCCATGTCATCATCGTTGGGGACATGAACGAGTGGCGCCTGAAGAACCGCTCTGCGCTCGATCTCTTCAAGCATCATTTCGACGAAGTGTCGCAGAACCTGCCAAGCTACCCTTCGCGCCTTCCACTGCTGCCGCTCGACCGCCTTTTCATCAGCCGCGGCTTGCGCAGCGAAGGCATGAGCGTGGTCGACACGCCTCTGACAAGACTTGCCTCGGACCACCTGCCCCTCACGGCGAAGCTGTCCTTTCAGGACCAGTTCTAGCGCCTGGAAGGATCCGTCAGGAGAGTCACTGGACCAATGCGCGGGGCCGGCGATCAGGATCAGGCGCGCCATCACCACCTCCGAGCGCCTTGCCATTCTCGAAGGCAGGGCTTCATACTGAGCCGCGCCAATCCGGCGCAAGCTCAATTCTTTCGATCGAAGGACGGGACCGGGACATGATCGCGACGCTTGCTGGTCTGCTGGCTGACAAGGATACGGAGTCACCCGCCATTGGTGCACCGGGCCGGCCATGGCTGACCTATGGCGGCTTGCGAAGCCTGTCCCTGGTTCTCTGCCGGCAGCTCCGCCGTCTCGGCATTGGAGCCCAAGACCGAGTTGCCATCGTGCTGCCGAACGGCCCGGAGATGGCCGCAGCCTTCATTGCCATCGCGCAGAACGCGACCACGGCGCCCCTCAATCCCGCCTACCGGCAGGAGGAGTTCGCCTTCTATCTCGAAGACCTGAGGGCGAAGGCGCTGGTGGTGGCCGCCAGCATCGAGAGCCCCGCCATCGCCGCCGCGGAAGCCCTTGGAATCGCCGTCCTGCGCCTCGAATCCCAGGCCGACGGGCCAGCCGGATTGTTCACCCTGTCGGGACCGGATGCGTGTGGCACGACAGACCGTGCAGAGCCCGGCGCCGGCAGCACGGCACTCATCCTCCATACATCCGGCACCACGTCACGCCCCAAGATCGTGCCCCTGCTGCAGTCAAACATCGTGGCTTCCGCCCGGCACATTGCCGAAACCCTCGCACTGACACCTGCCGACCGCTGTCTCAACGTCATGCCGCTGTTCCACATTCACGGCCTGATTGCGGCCGTATCGGCATCGCTAAGCGCCGGAGCCTCGATCTGGTGCGCACAGGGCTTCGATGCGCTGAAATTCTTCGGCTGGATGAAGGAGGCACAGCCCAGCTGGTACACGGCGGTACCGACCATGCATCAGGCCATCCTCAGCCGCGCCGCGCGCAATCAGGACGTGATCGATGCCGTGCCCTTGCGCTTCCTGCGCTCCTCCTCGGCCTCGCTTCCGGCTCAGGTGATGCTGTCCCTGGCCGAGACTTTCAAGGCGCCGGTGATCGAAGCCTATGGCATGACCGAAGCAGCCCACCAGATGACGAGCAATCCCTTGCCGCCGCGCACCCAGAAGCCGGGTTCGGTGGGGGTGGCGGCCGGCCCCCTTGTGCGGATCGCCCATGAGGTGGAGAACCGGCTCATCGATGGGACAGGCGAGGTGGTGATCTCGGGCGCCAACGTCACGCCAGGTTATGAAGGGAATCCCGACGCCAATGCGAAGAGCTTCTTCGAAGCGGAAGGGCATCGCTGGTTCCGCACCGGGGATCAGGGCGCCCTTGACGGCGACGGCTATCTGCACCTCACCGGACGGCTCAAGGAGATCATCAATCGTGGCGGCGAGAAGATCAGCCCGCTCGAAGTCGATGGCGTCTTGATGGACCACCCCGCCATCGCGCAGGTGGTGGCCTTCGCGGTGCCGCACCCCAAGCTGGGCGAGGAGGTTGCAGCCGCAGTCGTTCTGCGTGACGGGCACTCGGCCACCGCGCGCGAGATCCGCGACTTTGCCGCCGGGCGCATGGCCGACTTCAAGGTGCCACGCCATGTCGTCATCCTCGCCGAGATTCCGAAGGGGGCAACCGGCAAGCTCCAGCGGATCGGCCTTGCCGAGAAGCTAGGCCTCGGCGCCCGGGACGAGCCCGAGGTTCTGCAACAGTCGAACGCCGACCGAGGATCTCCCTGACATCCCCTGATCGGTCCGATCAGAGAAGAAGAGACACGAGAACAGACATGAAAGGTGATTGAAACGCATGACGATGCTTACAACACTTCGCCCGCTGTCGAC
>JAPLOT010000008.1 GCA_026400595.1 Alphaproteobacteria bacterium
CGCGAGCTGCTCGACGACGACTCCTTCTACACCTCGCTCAAGAACAACATCATCTGGCTCGTCCTCTACATGCTGGCCATTCCGGCCGGCCTCGCGGTGGCACTCTTCCTCAACCAGACCGTCGCCGGCATCAGGCTCTACAAGTCGCTGTTCTTCTTTCCCTTCGTCATCAGCCAGGTGGTCGTCGGGCTGATCTTCAGCTGGTTCTACGCGCCTGACTTCGGCCTCTTGCCCAAGATCATCGGCGCCATCACCGGCACGGAAGTCGCCATCCTCGCGGACGAACGCTATGCCACCTTCGGCATCATCGCCGCCGGCCTCTGGCCGCAGATCGCCTATTGCATGATCCTCTACCTGACCGGGCTGAACAACATCAATCCCGAGCAGGTCGAGGCCGCCCGCATGGACAATGCCAAGGGCTGGTCCATGCTCTGGCACATCATCATCCCGCAGCTCAGGCCGGCCACCTTCATCGCGGTCGTCGTCACCGTGATCGGCGCGCTGCGCTCCTTCGACCTGATCTCCATCATGACCGTGGGCGGGCCCTATGGCTCCACGCGTGTGCTGTCCTACTTCATGTATGAACAGGCCTTGTCGGAGTATGGCGTGGCCATGGGCTATGGCGCGGCCATTGCGGTCGTCCTCTTCGCCATCATGCTGGTCTTCATCACGCTCTTCATCGTCCGCATGCTGTCGCAGGAAAGGCACGGCTGATGTTCCCGACGCCCATTGCCCGCACCAGCCCCTGGGTCCAGCGCAGCTACAAGGTCCTGCTGCCCTTGGCACTCATCGTCTGGCTGCTGCCGCTGATCGGCATCGCCGTCACCTCGATCCGCCCATCGAGCGACCTGGCGGCCGGAAACTACTTCGGCATGCCCTCCAGCTTCGCCGGCGTCGAGAACTACACGGCCGTCTTCAAGAACAGCAACATCGGCTACTACATCCTCAACTCCTTCAGGGTGACGATCCCCACGGTGATCGGCGCCGTGGCGCTGTCCTGCCTCACCGGCTATGCCCTTGCGGTCTACAAGTTCAAGGGCAACCTGCTCCTGTTCTTCATGTTCATCGCCGGCAACTTCGTGCCCTTCCAGATCCTCGCCATTCCGGTGCGCGATCTCACGCTGCAGCTGGGCCTGTACAACACCACGACGGGGCTGGTGATGTTCCACGTGGCCTTCCAGACGGGCTTCTGCACGCTCTTCATGCGCAACTTCATCAAGGGCCTGCCCTTCGCGCTGATCGAGTCGGCGCGCGTCGAAGGGGTCAGCGAGTGGAAGATCTTCTGGCACATCGTCATGCCGCTGATGCGGCCGGCCATCGCTGCGCTTTCGGTCCTGATCTTCACCTTCATCTGGAATGACTATTTCTGGGCCACCATCATGGCGCAGTCGGCCGATGTGCGCCCGGTCACCGCCGGCATGAACGAGTTGAAGGGCCAGTGGAAAGTCGCCTGGGAGCTGATCGCCGCGGCATCGATCATTGCCGCCCTGCCGCCGGTCGCAATGTTCTTCATGATGCAGAAGCACTTCATCGCAGGCCTCACGCTGGGCGCGACAAAGGGATAGACCATGGCGACCGTCACATTGCGCAATGCCAGGAAGTCGTTCGGCGACGTCCATATCATCAAGGGCGTCGATCTCGACATCGCGGATGGCGAGTTCTGCGTCTTCGTCGGACCTTCGGGCTGCGGCAAGTCCACGCTGCTGCGCATGATCGCGGGTCTCGAGGACATCACATCGGGATCGCTGCAGATCGGCGGACGCGAGATGAGGGATGTGGAGCCGGCCGACCGCGGCGTCGCCATGGTGTTCCAATCATATGCGCTCTACCCGCACATGACGGTCAAGGACAATATCGGCTTCGGCCTGCGCATGACCGGGCATGACCGCGCCGACATCGAGAAGCGCACCCAGCGCGCCGCCGAGATGCTGCAGCTCGGGCCGTTGCTCGCCCGCAAGCCGTCGCAGCTCTCCGGCGGCCAGCGCCAGCGCGTCGCCATCGGGCGCGCCATCGTGCGCGAACCCGATGTCTTTCTCTTCGACGAGCCGTTGTCGAATCTGGATGCGGCGCTGCGCGTGCAGATGCGCATCGAGATCGGCAAGCTTCACCAGGATCTCCGGGCGACCATGATCTATGTGACCCACGACCAGGTCGAAGCCATGACCATGGCCGACAAGATCGTCGTGCTGAATGGCGGTATCGTCGAACAGGTGGGATCGCCGCTCGAACTCTATCACCGGCCGCGCAACACCTTCGTCGCCGGCTTCATCGGCAGCCCGAAGATGAACTTCATCAAGGCAGTGGCGTCGCCGGGGAAGCCTGGCAAGATCGACGTGACGCTTCCCGGAGGCATCATGCTGTCGCTGCCGGGTCATGGTGCAACCGTGACACAGAACCAGGCGGTCACGCTCGGCATCCGGCCCGAGCATCTCAGTGCCGGCAGCAAGGCCGATGCCATGCTTACCGCAAAGGTCCGGCTCGCCGAGTACCTCGGTTCGGAAACCATGTTCTATGCCAGCCTTGCCGACGGCAGCGATGTTTCGGTCAAGGCCGGCGGACTGGCCAAGGCCAGCCCGGGTGCGGCGCTCGAGATCGGCATCCCGTCTGCGGCCTGCCATCTCTTCGATGAGCAGGGCCATGCCATACTCAATGGAGATCTGACGCGCTGATGCTTGGTGTCTGTTACTATCCGGAACACTGGCCGGAGGACTGGTGGGCCGATGATGCCCGGCGCATGCGCGAGGTTGGCATCGATTTCGTGCGCATTGGCGAGTTTGCCTGGTCGCGCTACGAGCCACAGCGCGGGCAATTCGACTGGGGCTGGCTTGACCGTGCCATGGATGTGCTGGCAGCGGCGGGGCTCAGGATCGTCCTCGGCACGCCCACCTGCACCCCGCCCAAATGGCTGGTCGACGAATTCCCGGAGATCCTGCCGGTGGACGAGCAGGGCCGTACCCGCGGTTTCGGCTCGCGCCGTCACTACACCTTTTCCTCCGAAGTCTATTGGCAGGAGAGCCGGCGCATCGTCGAGATCCTCGCCCGCCGCTATGGCCAGCATCCGGGGCTGGTCGGCTGGCAGACGGACAACGAATATGGCTGTCATGACTCGATCCTGTCCTGGGGGCCGGTCGATCTTGCCGCCTTCCGCAACTGGCTGCGGCGCCGCTATCAATCCACCGACCAGTTGAACGAGGCCTGGGGCAATGCCTTCTGGTCCATGGATCTGCAGAGCTTCGATGAGGTGTCGCTGCCCAATCTGGCGGTCACCGAAACCAATCCGGCGGCCCGGCTGGATTTCTGGCGCTTCCAATCCTCCCAGGTTGCCGCCTATGACCGGATGCAATGCGACATCATCCGGGAACATTCGCCGGGTCGCTGGATCACCCATAACTTCATGGGCTTCTTCAACGAGTTCGACCATTGGCCGTTCCGTGACCACCTCGATCTGGCCTCGTGGGATTCCTACCCCATCGGTTTCGTCGAGCGCTTCCCCTTCAGCGAGGCCGAGCGCAATCGCTGGGCCGAGACCTCGCATCCCGACATTGCGGGATTCCATCACGATCTCTACCGCGGCGTAGGTGGCGGCCGCTTCTGGGTCATGGAGCAGCAGCCGGGTCCGGTGAACTGGGCACCGTGGAACCCCGTGCCCAGGCCCGGCATGGTGCGGCTCTGGACCTGGGAGGCGCTCGCTCATGGCGCTGAGGTGGTGAGCTATTTCCGCTGGCGCCAGGCCGTTTCCGCCCAGGAACAGATGCACGCCGGACTCAATCTGCCGGGCCAGAAGGAACTGTCACAGGGCGGACGAGAGGCGGCGCAGACGGGCGCGGAACTCAAGGCCATCGCGCTGCCGAAGCCCGGGCCTTCGCCGGTCGCCATCGTCTATGACTATGAAGCCGCCTGGGTCACCCTCATCCAGCCGCAGGGCCGGGACTTCCGTTATTTCGAACTCGTCTTCCGCTGGTACGAGGCCGTGCGGCGGCTGGGCCTTGATGTGGACTTCGTGGCGCCCGGAGACGATGTGACCGGCTATGCGCTGGTGCTGGCGCCCAGCCTGCCGCATGTTTCCGATCTGACGGCGCAGGCCCTGGCAGAGGCGAAGGGCCTCGTGCTCTACGGGCCGCGCAGCGGGTCGAAGACCTGGCACTTCGGAATCCCTGCCAATCTGCCGCCCGGTCCGCTGGCGGATCTTCTCGACATGCGGATCACCCAGGTATCGTCCCTGCGGCCGGGTCTTTCGGACAAGGTCGGCGGCAAGGTATCGGGTGCGGCAATACGCTGGCGCGAGTTTGTTGAGGGTGGCCGTGCCGTATTGGCCCGCTTTGAAAATGGCGATCCTGCGCTGATTGCCAGCGACGGCCATCACTATCTCGCCTGCTGGCCGGATGAGAAGCTGCTGGCCTCCACCATTGCGCTTCTTGCCCGCCGGGCAGGGCTCAAGACGGTGAAGCTACCGCCCCATGTGCGCCTGCAGCGGCGCGGCGACCTTGTCGTGGCGCTCAACTATGGCCCCACGGCCTGGACGCCCCCGGCGCTGGGCAAGCGCATTCTGGGCCGCGGCCGCGTCGAGCCTTGCGATGTCGGGATCTGGCGCGTGTCCGGCGCCTGACCCGGTTGGCGCCGGAGGGGCATTCCGTGGCAGAATGAGCAGGAGATTCGCTCAAGGGTAATCCTGCGCATGTGGAAGTTCATTGCCGCTGCCGTCGCCGCCTTCGTTCTCCTCGTGGCAATCTTCTATCCCATGATCAACGAGCAGACGACCTCGCCCTGCGCAGCGCTGGAGCGCCGCTTCCTGTCCGTTGCCATCGCGGAGAGCCCGCCCGAGGAAGCCTTGGCCGTCCAGCTTGCCCGGAAGCTGCTGGACCTCGGCAAGGGCAAGATCGCCCGCCAGCTCGTGCGGCGCGACAATCCCGACATTCCCGCCGTCATCACCTGCTACCAGTATTACTGGCACAGCATGTTCGACCGTCAGTGGCTGCTGCGGACCGGAACGCGCATGATCGCGCGCTAGCGCGGAGTGAAGTTAGACGAAATAGCTGATTCCCCCTCCCCCTTGTGGGGAGGGCCGGGGTGGGGGTCGAGAAATCGATCAGAACACAGACGAACGCAAAGGTCTGGGTTCAGAGCGACCCCCACCCTTGATCCCTCCTCACAAGGGGGAGGGAAA
>JAPLOT010000141.1 GCA_026400595.1 Alphaproteobacteria bacterium
ACTGCAGTGACAATAGCCCATACCAAGGGGCTCCCCGGTCACTTCGACCTCAACGGCCCCGCAAAAGCACGTCCCCTTGTGTTTGTCGCCCATTGCAATCTCCTTGTCGAGAAGATGGATTGTAGCAATTCCGTCATGACCACTGCAAACTCGCTGCTGTAGTTCTCCGACGCGACTTTGATCCTTGCGCATATGGATGACTGCCGCAAGCGACTTTGCGGCATCATGGTGCTCCAGCACCACATCAGACTGATACATCACCAGTTTGACGGCTTATAGTCCCGCACCGCTTTCCAGGCTGATACAATAGCGACAGCAGAAATCTCGATGTCGTGTGCGGTCGTGGCTCCTGACGTTATCGACAGACGCATCACCCAATCGCCGTGCCATTCGGCGCCTGCAGCAAAGCAAATGCCGTCTTTCTGCACCTGAGCGATTACGGCTTCGGTGGCGGCTCGGCGCGCTGCCTGATCGCCGGTTCCAAAATTGACGATCACTTGGTTGATGACGACATCGTTCAACACCTTGATCCCCGGCTCAGCCTTCAGCAGCTTGGCAAACTGCTTCGCCAAGGCGCAGTGGCGCTCCACCAGCTCAATCACTCCTTTCCGTCCTAGTGTCTTAAGCAGGGCATAGACCGGCACACCGCGGGCTCGCCGCGAAAGCTCCGGCACGAAGGCTGAGGGCACCCTGTCGCCCTGTGCGATGGTCGGCAGATAGCTTGACCATTGGGTCATAGCGCGCTGATGAATGGCGCGATCCTTGACGATGGCGAAGCCGCAATCATAGGGAACCTGCAGCCATTTGTGCCCATCTGTCACCCAGGAATCGGCGGCTTCGATTCCCTCGGTCAGGTGACGGTAACTTGTCGTGGCGCGAGCCCAAAGGCCGAAGGCTCCATCAACATGTACCCAGGCTCCTGCAGCCTTGGCGATCGGGAAGATGTCACTGAAGGGATCAAAGGCTCCGGTGTTGATTTGCCCGGCCTGTGCAATCACGATCTTCGGGCCGTTCTTGCTACGCAATGCCCGTTCGAGGGCTTCCGGCAGCATACGTCCTTCTGTATCGGTATCAATTTTTGTCAGGCGCTTGTAGCCGAATCCAATCAGTTGCAGGGAGGAGAACAGTGAGGAGTGGGCGTCCGCCCCGATCAGTACCTCAACTGGGGGCGCGCCAAACAGTCCATCTGCATCCGGGTCCCAGCCGGCCTTGAGCAGCACACCGGTGCGTGCCGCGGCAAGGCATACGCCATTGGCAACGGTTGCTCCGGTGGAGAAACCGACAGAACTTCCGGGTGGAAGGTCAAGAATCTCGACTAGCCAGCGCTCGGCAATTTCCTCGATCGCCGCGGTGGCGGGCGAAGATGAATGATAGCCGGTGTTTTGCCCCCAGGCAGCAACGAGCCAATCGGCAGCAACACCTGCCGGGTGCGAGCCCCCGATCACCCAACCAAAGAAACGCGGGCCAACCATGGGCATCAGCCCTGGTCCTGCAAATTCCGCCAGTCCATCGAGCATCGCTGTCGCATCCATGCCCTCCTCCGGCAAGGGGCCTGCAAGCTTTTCGAGCATGGAGTGATAGCTGCTGGAAGGCAGCTGCGGATTTATTGACACTGTCTCACGGTAGGCCACGGCATGGGCCATCGCCTTAGAATAGAGGCCTTCCGTGTCGGCCATCAGTGGACCCTCCGGACCTCACTCAATCGACAACCTCCGGATGACCGGCCTGCCAAAATCGAGTCTTGTGCAATCTGGCATCTATTACAAGACCGAATCTTGGCAATTGGCATCAACGATTGGGAGAGACGCTGAGGTCTGCCTTGGGTCACATCTACGTCGGGTTGCCCATGTCCGCCCAATGTCCGCTAGTCCCCTGACAGCGGACGGCCTTTGAAACCCATGCAGACGTCGCGATGGCATTTTACCCGAAAATCCTTTGGGTCTTCGACGGAGCAACTTCGAACAAAGTCATCATTCGGGAGGTTCCACACCCTCCACGAGTCTTTCCCCAACTAAAACCGGCCAGCCACAGGGGAGCGACTGGCCGGCGCCGCAGCAGTCGTTGGTGTTTACTCACGCTGCTGCGAGATCTGCACGAGATTGCAGGGAGACCGCGGTCGTTTCGCGTTGTCTACGCCAACCGCAAAGTCAGCAAATTCCCAATCTCGTCCGGAGTCAAGATTGGGGCTGATGGCGTAGGTGACGAGAAGGCACCGGCATCCATCGCCAATAGCTCCTCCAAGACTCAGAACCGGCCCATGGAGTCAGTCGAGGCCGCTTCCAGCGTCCAAGAGTCCCCTCGGGCAAAAGCGACTACAGGGCCTTGCCAAGGGCTTTTTGGTAGCGACGCCCGCCTGGCGAGTCCAGCGCGAGGGAAGGCTTTGTTAACGATATGGGCGTCGGCCATTTGCGTTGCCTTGTGCATGGCCAGCAGGCTCGCCTTGCGAAACTAACCCAGTACCAAACCTGCTGGCCGACCACTGGAACCCCCAATCAGCCTCGCGAAAAGAAAAGGCCCGGTACAGTGAGCCGGGCCGTGGAGTTTGCTGCTTCGGCGAAGGAAATAGGGCGAAGCAAGTTTCTAGACTTCAGCCAAGCCATGTATCAACTTCATGACAGTCGCAGCCTGATTGTCACAATGCTGTGGTCCAACCCTGTGGCGGGCTGGTTTCCTCGGTCGCTCGTCCGTCACACAAGCCCTGCATCAAGAAACTGCGGGGAACGGCTGTCCCCAATTGCTGTCCCGTAATAGTCCACCTCCGCCTTGGCCCCAATCCCGGCGGGGGTGGGCCATTTTGCTTCGGATCTCCCGTTGCTTTCCAAATGCCGAAAGCGGAGGTTGACTGGTGCAGTGATACAGCCGAGAGATGGCGTGTTGCTGCCGAACCGGCCAGTCTCGCCCCCGGGACCGGCCGTTTCGCGTTTAACCTCTCGTTCAATTCTTCTGCATTGGTTTCAGGCAGAGTGTCTGCCTCTACTCGCTTGGCCCGAAACCTTAGTTACTGGCGGTGGAGGCAGCTGGCGGCGCGTAGTCGTAGTGCCACGGCTCATCCGGATTGGTCATCGGTCCCGAGAATGATGGGCCGGCAGCCTCCATGCTGGCCTTGAGCTTCTGGTCCCAGCCTTCAGTCCGCCAGATACTTTCTACCTGCTTTGAATTGGCGCCGGCATATATGTGCCCGTCTTTCATGACCTGGAAATCGATGGCACTGGCACGGCCGT
>JAPLOT010000093.1 GCA_026400595.1 Alphaproteobacteria bacterium
CCAGTTGAAGGCCGCCGCGATGATCATGGCGATGATCACCACCAAGATCAGCGAGAGGATGACCAGGAACATCCCGCTGCCGCCGGTGAGGCCGAGCGCGACGATTGCAATGAGCGATACGAAGCCGCCGATCATGAACACGTCGCCGTGGGCGAAGTTTATCATGCCGATGATCCCGTAAACCATGGTGTATCCGATGGCGATCAAGCCATAGATCGACCCCAGCGTAATTCCATTAATCAGCTGCTGGAGAAAATACTCCATGAGCCCCCCTGCCGGGGTTCTGTGCGATGCTGTTTTTGCGCACCTGCTAAAGACCTTAATAAGCACAAGCCCCGGCGATGACAAGCAAGGTCGGCTGCAGTCAAAAATTGTGATGACGACGGCGGTTCTTGTGTCTTGACACTATATCAGTTCGATATATATCGGACTGGCATTCATCGAACCGGTGTCGTGCTCCGCAATGACCATGAACGTCAGGACACTCTGCCTTGGATTCCTCTCGACCGGGGAGGCCTCGGGCTATGAGATCAAGAAGGGGATCGAAGATGGAATGTTCAGTCATTTCATCGACGCAAGCTTCGGATCGATCTATCCGGCCCTGACGCAGCTGACCGCCGAAGGGCTGCTGACCGTGCGGGCCGAAGAGCAGACCGGCAAGCCCGACAAGAAGGTCTATGCCATCACCGAAAACGGTCGCAAGGCCCTTGCACGGGCAATTTCCGTGCTGCCTGCGAAGGACAAGTTCAAGTCGGAATTCCTGTTCCAGATGCTGCTGCACCAGTTCATCACACCCGACGTGATGCTGGCGGCCATCGACAAGCAGCTGAACGACCTGCGGCAGGATCTGGCGCGTATTGCCGAATGCCGGTGTTCGGAACAGCCACACGCAGGTGCGCGATTCGTGGCCGACTATGGAGAAGCGGTCCTGACAGCTTCTGTCAGGTGCCTGGAAGAGAAGAGACGCGAGCTTGTGCGCCAGACAGCGGCGCAGGCCGCCGAATAGCTGACGGGAACGAGACGATGATCAGGCGTGTATTCTATCTTTTGCTTGTGACCATCCTGCTGGGCGGGCTGGCTGGCGCAATCGCCTATTATGCCTTCGACTTCAAGCCGAAGATGCTGGCAACGGTGATCCTCGGCGCGCCGCGCCCGCCGGAAACCGTCGCCGCCGAACCGGCACGCATGGACACGTGGCAGCCGCAGATCTCGGCCATTGGCACGCTGACGGCCTCCGAGGGCATCGACATCACGCCACAGCTGGGTGGCCTGGTGGAGCAGATCAATTTCGAATCCGGGCAAGACGTCAAGAAGGGCCAGCTTCTGGTCAAGCTCGACACCTCGACGGAAGAGGCGGACATCCGCAGCATCGAGGCCGAGCTTGCCAATAATCAGACCGAACTGACCCGCAAGGAGGGGCTCGTTGGCAAGGGCATCGTGGCGCGGACGGAACTCGACGCGCTGACCACCCGGAAGCGGGTCCTCCAGGCGGGACTTGATCGCCTGACGGCCATCGTGGCGCAGAAGCACATCTATGCGCCGTGGGACGGTCGCGTCGGCCTGCGCGAAATCTCCATCGGCAGCTATCTGGCGGCCGGTCAGAAGATCGTCTGGATGCAGAAGATCGATCCGATCTATGCCGATTTCCAGGTGACCGAAGCCGAATTCGGGCGGATCCGCGAGGGATTGAAGGTGACTGCCACGTTCAACGCCTATCCTGGCGAAAGCTTCACCGGAGAGATCGCCACCACCGATGCGCGCGTTTCGAACGACAGCCGCATGATCACGGTGCGAGCCTCCCTTCCGAATGCCGATCTCAAGCTGGTGCCCGGCATGTATGCCAAGGTGCTGGTCGATTCCGGTGCGCCAGAGACGGTGGTGACCGTACCGCAGACGGCGGTGACCTACTCGCTTTACGGCGACAATGTCTTTGTCGTCGTGCCCGCCACCAAGCTGGATCCCAATGCGAAGCCCGAGGAAAAGGCAATCGAGCGCCGTTTCGTGAAGGCCGGTCCCGTCCGTGACGGTCGCGTTCAGATCGTCAGCGGCCTCGCCAATGGCGAAGAAGTGGTGACCGCTGGGCAGAACAAGATCGATCAGGGCAGCAAGGTGGTGATCGACAACTCCATCGCCCTCAAGCTGCAAGACACGTCAACGATCCAGTAGAGGCCGACCGCGATGCACTTCACCGACATCTTCGTCAAGCGGCCGGTCCTCGCGACCGTGGTCAGCCTGCTGATTCTCCTGGCGGGCCTCCAGGCCATCCTGAACTTGCCGATTCGGCAATTTCCGGAAGTGTCCGACACGAAGATCGAAATCACCACGATCTATCCCGGCGCCAATGCCGATCAGATCAAGGGCTTCATCACCACGCCGCTGCAGCAGGCCGTTGCCTCGACGGAGGGCGTGGACACGATCGAATCCCGCTCCGCGCAGAACTCCTCGGTCATAACGCTGAAGCTTCGCCTCGATGCCGATGCCGACCGCGCGCTTGCGGACGTGCTGTCAAAGGTCAACGAGGTCAAGGGCGTACTGCCGGTAGATGCCAATGACCCGATCGTGAAGCGCACCACCGGCGCTGGCTTCGCGCTGATGTACATCAGCTTCAAGAGCGAGCAGATGTCTTCGCCGCAGATTTCCGACTATCTTGATCG
>JAPLOT010000321.1 GCA_026400595.1 Alphaproteobacteria bacterium
AGCGCAAAGCCAAAGGGCGGCGTGAGGAAGCTGGTCTGGAGGTTCACGCCCAGCAGCACGCCGAACCAGACGAGATCGATGCCGAGCTTTGCCGCAACAGGGGCCAGCAGCGGCACGACGATGAAGGCGATCTCGAAGAAGTCGATGAAGCAGCCGAGGATGAAGACCAGGATGTTGACGGCGATCAGGAAACCCATGACGCCGCCGGGTACGCTGAGGAAGAGCTCCTCGACCCAGACATGGCCGTTGATGCCATAGAAGGTGAGCGAGAAGATGCGACTGCCAATCAGGATGAAGAGCACGAAGCAGGACAGCCGGGTGGTGGAATCGAGCGCATCGCTGAGCAGCCTGAAGTTGAGGCGCCGCTTGGCAATGGCCATGAGGAGCGCGCCGGCCGCCCCCATGGCGCCACCTTCGGTGGGCGTTGCGATGCCCAGGAAGATCGTTCCCAGCACGAGGAAGATCAGGCCCAGCGGCGGCACCAGCACGATGACGACCTGCTGGACGAGATGGGACAGCCTGCCGAGCTTCAGATGCTTGTCGGCCAGCGCGAAGAGATAGGTCGCAATGGTGGCAATGGTCGCTGCCCAGATGCCGGCGCCGGTTTCCATCTGTCGGGCGAGCAGCCAATAGGCGCCAAGACCAATCACCAGGGTACCAGCCAGAATGGCCAGCAAAGGGGCCGGACTTCCCCTCAGGGTGCGGGCCGCCAGCGGCAGCGCCGGAACCTTCTGCGGCGAGACGACCGAGACGAAGAAGACATAGGCGCAATAGAGGCCTGCGAGCATCAGGCCGGGGATCATGGCGCCGGCATACATGTCGCCCACCGAGCGTCCGAGCTGGTCGGCCAGCACGATCAGCACCAGCGAGGGCGGGATGATCTGGGCCAGCGTGCCCGAGGCGGCGATCACGCCGGTGGCCAGCGGCCGGTCATAGCCGTAGCGCAGCATGATGGGCAGCGAGATCAGGCCCATGGCGATGACCGAGGCCGCTATGACACCGGTGGTGGCCGCCAGCAGGGCGCCGACAAGGATCACCGCATAGGCTAAGCCGCCGCGGATCGGTCCGAAGAGCTGGCCGATGGTGTCGCATGATCGGCGCCAGATTATGGGCAATGAGCTCGATCATTCGTTGTGCCCTCCGCCCACGGCGGTGTCGCCGGGCGCATGGCCATGAACGGCCTGGGGCTCGGGATCGGCGATCACACCCATCAGCACGGCGATCCGCTTGATCAGTTCGGAGGCCATCTGAAGCAGCAGCAGGACGAAGCCTGCAAGCACCAGGAACTTGGCCGGCCAGACCAAGAGTCCTCCGGCATTGGTGGACATCTCGCCACCCGTGTAGCTGTCCCAGAAGAAGGGAATCGAAAGCCAGATCATGATGGCCGCGAGGGGTGCCAGCATGAGGATGTGGCAGACCGCGTCGATGATGTCGCGGGTACGCTTGGACAGCCGGCTCGACACGACATCGATGCGCACATGGGCGTTCACCTGCAACGTATAGGCGGCGGCGAGCATGAAGACCGCCCCGAAGAGCAGCCATTGCAATTCGAGCCAGGCATTTGAACTTGAATCGAAGGCCTTGCGGATGATTGCATTGCCAGCACTTACTAGCACTGCAGCCAGGATCAGCCATCGCACATTGTAGCCGATGAAGCGCGTCACGGCGTCGATCATCCGGCTGATGGACAGCAGGATTCCCATGCGTATTCTCCCCTTCGCAGCCGTTGCCCGGCGCCTGTATTATGGCGTCCACACTTACGAGAATCGCCTGTCGTCAACAAGAGGACTTTCGTCGCCGTGCAGCTTCGCCCCGACGGACGCCAATCGGAAACCGCCCTCGCCATCCAGCGCGGCGTCTGCCGCCTGCTGCGCCAGGCCGGATTTGCCGTCTTGCCGGAGTTTACCCTTGGCTCTGGCCGGCGGGCCGATGTCATTGCCCTCAATCCGGCGGGACTGATCTGGATCGTCGAGATCAAGTCATCGCTGGCCGATTTTCGCTGCGACATGAAATGGCCCGAGTACCGGGACTACTGCGATCGCCTCTTCTTCGCCATTCCCGGCGATCTCGATCCTGAGATCATGCCCGCCGATACCGGACTGATCATTGCCGACATGTTCGGCGCCGAGGTCATCCGCGAGGCGCCGGAAACGCCGCTCCATGCATCGCGACGGAGGGCAGTAACGCTGGCCTTCGGTCGCATCGCGGCCCAGCGGCTCCACGCGCTCCATGACCCGATGGCGGATCGGCCGTTCTAGCGCAGCGCTACTTGGGCGCCCGTTTGGCGAGGATGCGCTGCAGGGTCCGGCGGTGCATGTTGAGGCGCCGCGCGGTTTCCGAGACATTGCGGTTGCAGAGTTCGTAAACCCGCTGGATGTGTTCCCAGCGCACCCGGTCGGCCGACATGGGATTGTCCGGCAACACGGTGCGGCTGTCGGAGTCACCCACCAGCGCGCCATAGACGGCATCGGCATCCGCCGGCTTGGCCAGGTAGTCGATGGCGCCCAGCTTCACGGCCGTGACCGCGGTCGCGATATTGCCATAGCCGGTCAGCACCACCACGCGCGCTTCGGGCCGCGTCGCATGCAGGGCTTCGATCACATCGAGGCCGTTGCCGTCGCCGAGTCGCAGATCCACCATCGCAAAGGCAGGCGCGGCCTGCCGGACCATCGCCACACCTTCGGCCACCGACTCGGCCATGCGCACATCGAAGCCACGCGTCTCCATGGCCCGGGCGAGCCGCGTCACGAAGGGCTTGTCATCATCGACAAGCAGAAGGCTCTTGTCGTCGGGCAGGCTGACGCCGTTCATTGCCGTTCCATCCGTTCAACCGTCGTTGTCTGTCAACCCTCTGTACCGCCAGCGGTGCCAGGGTTCAACTCTTGTACGGACAAGTCTCAGGCCCGGCCCACATCGACGGCCACGCGCGGCCAGACCACATGAACGACCGCCCCATGGGCCGGTGCCGGCCGATTTGCCAGCGACACGGCAGCGCCCGACCGCTCGAGCAGCGTCTTGGCGATGAAGAACCCAAGCCCCATGCCGTCATGTTGGCCCTTTCCGCCACTCTCCTCGCCATAGCCGGGCCGCGTGGTCACGAAGGGATCACCCAGCCGGTCGAAGACGTCCTGCCGGAATCCCGGGCCATCGTCGCGCACCGTGATGGAGACCGACGACAGCGTCCATCTTGCATCGACCTCCACCTTGTGTCCGGCGAAGTCGACGGCATTCTCCAGCAAGTTGCCGAGCCCGTAGGCGATGGCCGGGTTGCGCCGGAAGACGGGCTCCTCCGACTTGACCTTCCCGGCATCGTCGGCCGAACTCGTGACTGCGATCTCGACTTCGGAACCGCGCAGCGGCTCGATCAGATCCTCGATCATCACCAGCAGCTTGGTGCGCTGGTAGATCTCGTCGGCCTCGGCATCGTGATTGGCAAGGCGCGCAAGAATTTCGCGGCAACGGGCGGCCTGGCCGATGAGAAGATCGAGATCCTCCGCATGCGGACCTTCGGCGGGAAGTTCGCGCTTCAGTTCCTTCGCCACCAGCGCAATGGTGGCCAGTGGCGTTCCCAGTTCATGCGCGGCCGCGGCAGCCAGGCCGTCGAGCGCCGACAGGCGCTGCTCGCGGGCCAGCACAAGCTCGGTGGCCGTCAGTGCGGCCTGCATCTGGCGCGCCTCCTCGGCAATGCGCCGCGCATAGATGGCCGCGAAAACCACGCCGCAGACGATGGCCGCCCACATGCCGGCGATATAGATGCTGGGCAGCACCAGCTCCTCCCCCGGCTTCCACGGCAGCGGCAGGTGCTCGAAGGCAAGCACGCTGGCGCAGCAGAAGGCGGTGGCGCCCAGCCACAGGGTCCAGTTCAGCGAGAGGGACGTGGCCGAAATGGTGACGGGCACCAGGAACAGGAAGGAAAAGGGATTCTGCAGCCCACCCGTCAGGTAGAGCAGCACGGCCAGCTGGCAGATGTCGTAGGCGAGCAGGAACCCGGCATGTGACGGCTGCAGGCGCACGCTCTTGCGCCAGCGGATAGCGAGAAAGATGTTGAGCCAGGCACTGAGCGCGATGGCCGCGAGACAAAGGCCCAGCGGCAGCGGATAGCCGAGATAGAAATGCACGCCGAGCACGGCCGTCGTCTGGCCGATGATGGCAAGCCAGCGCAGCCGCACCAGGGTGCGCAGCCGCAGCACGCCCAGTTCTTCGTCGGTCGCCGTCTTCAGGGCCTCGGGAATGGTATCGAAGAGCATGACATGCGCCAGGTTCGGACTGTTGTACCTTGGACAGAATAGGACTATCCCGAGCCAATCGGAAGCCAATGACCATGCCGACCCGGACCAGACTGATCTTCGCCGCCGCGATCCTGCTGCTTGCCGCAGTCATCGGCGGCGTGGCCTTGACGCAGCGCGGGACCGGCAGCGGCAGCGGCGAAGCGCTGGTGGGCGGCCCCTTCCGGTTGACCAATCATCTGGGACAGACCGTGACCGAGGCCGATTTCCGCGGCAAGTACATGCTGGTCTTCTTCGGTTTCACCTTCTGCCCCGACATCTGCCCGACCGAACTGCAGGTCATGACCCATGCACTGGAGACAATGGGCGTATCCGGCGCGCGCATCACGCCGGTCTTCGTCACCATCGATCCCGAACGCGATACCCCGGAAGTTATGAAGGCCTATGTCGAGAACTTCGGTCCGAACCTCGTGGGCCTCACCGGAACGCCGGAGGAGATCGCCGCCGTGGCCAAGGCCTATCGCGTCTATTACAAGAAAACAGGCGATTCCGCCGACTATCTCATGGACCATTCCAGCATCATCTATCTGATGGGCCCGGACGGGCGCTTCGTGAAGCACTTCACCTACACCACCGACGCCAGAGCACTGGCGGAAGGATTGAACCAGGCGATGGCGGATACCCCCTAAAGACCTAGAAATGCCAGGTTGCCGCTCATTTACAGACTTGATACCCTTTCGGGCGGAAGATCGGGGCTGAGGGACATAAATGCTTTATTATTTCTATGAGATGAATCATGCCGCGCTGGCGCCCTGGCGCGCGGCAGCGGATGCAGGCCTGTCCTTCTGGAAAAGCCCGTCCAATCCGCTGGCCTCCACCCAGATGGGCCGTTCCATGGCGGCCTCGCTTGAGATGTTCGAGCGCGGCACGCGGCGCTACGGCAAGCCGACCTTCGACGTCACCGATACCATCGTCGGCGATGACCTGGTTGCGGTCGAGGAGGTCGAGGCCCTGCACAAGGACTTCTGCAGCGTGATCAACTTCCGGAAGCAGTGGACGACAGCTCCGGCCAGGCCTGAACACAAGCTGCTGATCGTGGCGCCCATGTCCGGCCACTACGCCACGCTGCTGCGCGGCACGGTGGAAGCCATGCTGCCGCATTATGACGTCTACATCACCGACTGGATCGATGCCCGGACCGTGCCGCTGAGCCGCGGCAGCTTCGATCTCGATGACTACATCGACTATGTGACCGAGATGCTCCACGCGCTGGGGCCAGGCACCAGCGTGATGGCCGTCTGCCAGCCTTCGGTTCCGGTGCTCGCTGCCGTGTCGCTCATGAATGCCGCGAAGGACCCCTGCGCGCCGCGCAGCATGATCCTGATGGGCGGCCCGATCGACACGCGGCGCAATCCCACCGCCGTCAACAAGCTGGCGGAAAAGCGCGGCATCGACTGGTTCCGCCAGAATGTCGTGATGAAGGTCCCGCCGCCGCATGCCGGCATGATGCGCGACGTCTATCCCGGTTTCCTCCAGCTGGGCGGCTTCATGACCATGAATCTCGACCGCCACATCGACGCGCATCGCGAGCTGTTCTGGCATCTGGTCGAGGGTGACGGGGATTCGGCCGAGAAGCATCGCGACTTCTACGACGAATACATGTCGGTGATGGATCTCACCGCCGACTTCTATCTGCAGACCGTCGAGAAGGTCTTCATCAACCATGATCTGCCGCGCGGGACCTTCACCCACCGTAACCAGAAGATCGATCCGGGCAAGATCACCCAGACCGCGCTGATGACCATCGAGGGCGAGCGCGACGACATCTCCGGCGTGGGCCAGACCGAAGCCGCGCAGGATCTGTGCAGCGCCCTGGCGCCGGAAAAGAAGCTGCACCACCTTCAGGAAGGCGTCGGCCACTACGGCGTCTTCAATGGCTCGCGCTTCCGCCGCGAGATTGTTCCGCGTATTGTCGAGTTCGTGAACGCCAACGCCTGATGGCAGGGCTCTTCGCGCGATTCCGCAAGGCGCCGGTCCCAAGGCCGCTCGAACCGGGTGTGATGACCATCGGTCTCGATCAGGTTCCCGTGCAATTCAGGCGCCATGCCCAGGCCCGACGGCTGGTGCTGCGCCTCTCGCCCGACGGTTCCACGGTCGTGGTGACCGTCCCGCCCCGCGTCAGCCGGGCCGAGGCCATGAGCTTCGCCGAGAAATCACGCGACTGGGTGGAGAAGCGGCTCAAGGCGCATGGCGGCGGCATCGCACTGGCGCCGGGAAACCGCATTCCGCTGCGCGGTGTCCTGCACGAGATCCGCCATGTACCGGCGCGCCGCGGCACGGTTGCGGTCGATGCCACCGAAGCGCTGATCCTGGTTCCGGGCGAGCTGCCGCATCTGCCACGGCGGCTGGTGGACTGGATGAAGACGGCGGCCCGCGCCGACCTGCAGCTGGCATCGCGCAAATATGCGGCCCTGATGGATGTGACGTTCAAGCGCATCACCATTCGCGATCAGCGCAGCCGCTGGGGTTCCTGCTCGGCGGGCAGCGAACTGTCCTACTCCTGGCGCCTGATCCTCACGCCGCCGCATGTGCTGGACTATGTGGCCGCTCATGAAGTGGCGCATCTCAAGCACATGAACCACGGCCCGCGATTCTGGCGCCTGGTTCTCACGCATTGCCCGGAAGCCGTCGCCGCCAAGCGCTGGCTCAAGACACACGGACACGGCGTGCACCGCATCCGCATGTGACTAAAATGCGGCCCTCCCGCCGGGGAAGGGAGAGGCAGATTTCCTCAGCGGTTTTCCTTGTTGCGGGTCTGCCAGTGAGGCTTGGGACGCGGTTCGTCCGAACCGCCGGAGAAGAGGCTGCCCAGCTTCTCGAAGAACCCCTTGCGCTTCGGCGTCTCCGGCTGCGCGTCTTCCGCGATATCCTGCGAGGGTACGTCGATGCGCGAGATCGTGGTGAGATCCGGATCGCGGCTGATCGTTTCGCCGGGCAGCGGCCGTACCGAGAGACCGCGATGGGCCTGCTGCATGACATCGCGCCAGATCTCGGCGGGCAGCGCGCCGCCAGTGACATTGCGGGTCGGCGAGTTGTCGTCATTGCCCACCCAGACGCCGGCCGTGTAGTCAGCCGTGTAACCAATGAACCAGGCATCGCGGTAATCCTGGCTGGTGCCGGTCTTGCCGCCGATGTCGTATGCGCCGAATTGCGCGCGCTTTCCCGTGCCCTCCGTGACCACGGCGCGCATCATGCGGTTGAGGGCGCCGAGATCGAAGTCGGTGATTGCCTGGGTATAGCCGTCGCCATGGCGCTCGTAGAGAAGCTGGCCGTCGCGCGTCGAGATCCGCGTCACCACATGGGGGATCACCGGATAGCCATTGTTCGCGAAGGGCACGAAGGCGGCCGTGAGTTCAAGCAGGGTCACTTCCGA
>JAPLOT010000036.1 GCA_026400595.1 Alphaproteobacteria bacterium
CGGATGCGCGAGATGATCTTCTTCTTCTCGCGCTTGCCGCGCGCATTGTTGTAATACCATGACAGCTTGATCTGCATGTCGTTGGCCTCGGAGCCCGAGGTGCCGAAGAGCACCTTGGAGGCAGGCACCGGCGAAATTTCCGTGAGCTTCTCGGAAAGCTCGATCACCCCGTCAGGCGATTTGCCGCTGAAGGCATGGGTGAAGGACACCTTGCGCATGGCGGCCGCGGCCGCGTCGACGATCTCCTCGTTGCCGTAGCCCAGCGCCGTGCACCAGAGCCCCGCCATGCCCTCGATGTAGCGCTTGCCGCTGTCGTCATAGAGATAGATGCCGCGCCCCTCGTTGAGGATGGTCGGGCCGACCTCGCGATGGCGGGCGAGATTGGTGTAGGGATGGATCACCGTCTCGATATCGCGGACGGCCATGTTGGACAGCGGCATGCGGAACTCCTCAGGGTGAAGCGGCCTTATAGCAGCCGCCGGGGAGCTTGGACAGGCATGGGGGAGGCGCACGGGCTGCATGCGCCGCCCAAAGCCGGGCGGCACGCTCAGCCGTGTCCGCCATCGCCGAAACGCGAGAGATGAATTGACCTCACACGTGAATGCGCATAGCTTATGCGCATGACGAGCCGCACACGAAAGAAGGCCGTGAACCTGTCCGTCGACGCGCAGCTTCTCGAGGCCGCACGGGCCCAGGGATCAATCTTTCTGCAGTGCTTGAGCATGCTCTGGCCCAGCAAGCGGCGCAACGTTGGCTGGACGAAAACAGGATGGCGATCGAATCCTACAATGAAGAGGTTCGCGCCAACGGCGTCTGGTCCGACGGATGGCGCCGCTGGTAGTCAGGCAATACGACGTGTGCCGCAATGGGGATCGTTCGTCCCGTAGCCGCATTCCCTTCCTGATCGTCCTGCAGTCAGACTTGCTGTCGCCGCTTGAGACGGTGGTTGTCGCACCCGTGGTGGCGGAACGTCAGGCTCAGACGATCAAGCGCCTCAATCCACGGCTCATGCTGTCGGGCAAGGCCTACCGCGTGGTGATGCAGGAACTGGCCGGCATCCCGCGCCAGAGGCTTGGTGAGGCGGTCGCCAATGTGCGGGATCGCCACGCCGAGTTCGTCGGCGCGGTCGATCTATTGTTTGCTGGCGTCTGAGCGGGCTCAGTTGCCGAGGATGGCGCTCTCGAGGATGTCGAGTCCCTCGTTCAGTACCATCTCGGATGCTGTGAGCGGGGTGAGCAGGCGCACCGTGTCGCTGTAGACGCCGCAGGTGAGGATAAGCAGGCCGCGCTCCAGGCACTTGGCGGCCAGCGCCTTGGCACCGGCCGCGTCCGGATCGTTGCCGCCGTGCTTGGTCACCACCTCGAAGGCGCACATGGCGCCAAGTCCGCGGATGTCGCCGATCGGCATGCCCTTCTTCTGGGACTTGATCGCCTGCATGCGGGCCATGATGGTCTTGCCCTGCTTCTCGGCCTTCTCCAGCAGCCCTTCCTGCTCGAAGGCATCGAAGACGCCGAGGGCTGCGGCGCAGGCCACCGGATTGCCGGCATAGGTGCCGCCGATGCCGCCCGGATCGGGCGCATCCATGATCTTGGCACGTCCCACCACGGCAGCCAGCGGGAATCCGCCAGCCAGCGACTTGGCCGCCGTCATCAGATCGGCCTCCACGCCATAATGTTCCATGGCGAAGAACTTGCCGGTGCGGCCGAAGCCCGACTGGATCTCGTCGGCAATCAGCAGGATGCCATGCTCGTCGCAGAGCTTGCGCAGGCGCACCATGAGTTCCTTCGGCGCGACGTAGAAGCCGCCTTCGCCCTGCACCGGCTCGATGATGATGGCGGCGACGCGCGACGGCTCCACATCCGCCTTGAACAGCCACTCGATGGCATGCATCGTGTCCTCCACCGTCACGCCCTTGTGCGCGACCGGGAAGGGCACGTGCCAGACGCCCGGCGCCATGGGGCCGAACTTGGCCTTGTAGGGAAGAACCTTGCCGGTGAGCGTCATGCCCAGCAGAGTGCGGCCGTGGAAGCCGCCGTTGAAGGCGATGACATCGGAGCGGCCGGTATAGGCGCGGGCGAACTTGATGGCGTTCTCCACCGCCTCGGCACCGGTGGTGACCAGCGCCGACTTCTTCTCGCCCGAAATTGGCGCAACTGCGTTCAGCTTCTCGCAGACCTCGATGAAGGGCGCATAGGGCATGACCATGGCGCAGGTGTGGGTGAAGGCTTCGAGCTGCTCGTAGACGCGCTTCATCACCAGCGGGTGGCGGTGGCCGGTATTGACCACGGCGATGCCGCCGCCGAAGTCGATGTAGCGGTTGCCCTCGACGTCCCAGATCTCGGAATTCTCGGCGCGCGCCGCGATGACCGGGGCGCCCGGGCTAATGCCGCGGGACACGGCCTTGGCGCGCCGCTCTACCCACTGCTTGTTCATGCCTGGGGCTGCGACCGGTGCGTTCATGATGTTCTCCTTGCGAATGATGGCGGCCTTTTACGCCTGTTGACGGGGTGGCGGCAAACGGATTCAATCCGGCGCCGCAACAGGGAATTCCGCATGTCCGATCTCATCCGCATGACCGCAACGCAAATCGTGGAAGGCCTGAGATCGGGGGCGATTTCGCCGCTGGATTGCATCGACGCGCTTGAAACGCGCATTGCCGCCGTGGACGGCATGGTCAATGCACTGCCAACGCGCTGCTTCGACCGGGCGCACGATCATGCGCGGCGGCTGATGGCCAGGCCGATGCGCGAGCGCGGCGTGCTGGCGGGCCTGCCGGTGCCGATCAAGGACCTGACCGACGTAGCGGGCGTGCGCTCGACGCAGGGCTCGCCCATCTACAAGGATCGCATCGCGCCCAGCTCGGATGTGCTCGTCACCCACCTCGAAGGCAATGGCGGCATCGTCTATGCCATGTCGAACACGCCGGAATTCGGTGCCGGCGCCAATACCTTCAACGAAGTCTTCGGGCCGACGCTCAATCCCTGGAACACCCGGATGTCGGCGGCGGGGTCCTCTGGTGGCGCGGCCGTGGCGCTGGCCACCGGCATGGCCTGGGTGGCGCATGGCTCTGACCTCGGCGGCTCCTTGCGCAATCCCGCGAGCTTCTGTGGCGTGGTGGGAATGCGGCCTTCGCCGGGGCGCGTGGCCGCCAGCGTCTTCAGCAAGATCGACTCGACCCTGGGCGTGGAAGGGCCGATGGCGCGCAACGTGGAAGACCTGGCGCTGCTCTTCGATGCCATGGTGGGCGAGGAACCGGACGATCCGATCTCGCTGCCTTCCGACGGCACTTCCTATCTGGCCGCTGCACGATCGGGCTGGCGGCCGAAGCGGGTTGCCATCTCGCGCGATCTCGGCCTGCCGCCGGTCGATCCCGAAGTGGGCGACATCGTCATGGCCGCGGCCCGCCGTTTCGCGGAGGCGGGCGTCATCGTCGAGGAGGCGCATCCGGATCTCCGCGAGGCCCGCGATTGCGCGCAGGTGCTGCGTGCGCTGTCCTACGCCAACATGAAGCCGCTGCTCGACACCTATCGCGATCTGCTGAAGCCCGAGGTGGTCTGGAACATCGAGAAGGGCCTGCGCCTGACCAGCGCGGAGATTGCACGCGCCGAGGCTCAGCGCGGCGAGATGTTCCGCCGCATGCGCTGCTTCTTCCAGGATTATGACCTGCTGCTCTGTCCCACCACCATCGTGCCGCCCTATCCGGTGGAACGGCGCTACGTGGCGGAATGCAACGGCGTTGTGTTCGAGACCTACGTCGACTGGCTGACCATCGTCTCCGCCATCACGCTCTGCTGCTGCCCGGCGATCTCGATTCCCTGCGGTTTCACCCGCAGCGGCCTGCCTGTGGGTCTGCAGATCGTGGCGCCAACGCGCGGCGAGGCGCGGCTCTTGCCGGGCGCGCGCTGCATGGAGGAGATCCTTGGCCTCGGCGCGCTCACGCCCATCGACCCGCGCCCGCCAGGATGACCTTCAAGCCAGTCTGCGTCACCTAGCCGGACGCATGGAATGCCGGTACAAGCGCAGACTGGAAACGGCTTCCCATGGGGCTGGGGAGGAACGAAAATGCTTGGACTGATGCAGGACTTTCCGCTGCTGGTGCATCGCGTGCTCGATCACGCGGCGCGCTGGCATGGCGACACCGAGGTCCTTTCGCGATCGGTCGAGGGGCCGCTGCACCGCATCACCTACAGGGAGGTCAACCGGCGGGCCCGCGCCCTTGCCAGCGCAGCGCGGGCGCGGCTCGGCGTGGCATCCGGCACGGTGATCGCCACGATGGCCTGGAACACCTGGCGGCATCTGGAAACCTGGTACGGCATCATGGGCGTGCAGGGCATCGTGCACACGCTGAACCCGCGATTGTTCAACGAGCAGCTGACCTACATCATCAATCATGCCGGCGATCAGTGGATCTTCACCGACCTGACCTTCGTTCCGCTCTTCGAGAAGCTGCAGCCTGACCTGCCGCAGGTGAAGGGTTTCGTGATCATGACCGACGCCGCGCACATGCCTACGACCACGCTGCGCAACGCGATCTGTTACGAAGATCTCGTTGCGGAGGGCGATCCGGACTTTGCCTGGCCGGACTTCGATGAAAACACCGCCTGCGGCATGTGCTACACGTCGGGGACGACGGGACATCCCAAGGGCGTGCTCTACTCGCACCGCTCCAATGTGCTGCATGGCCTCATGTGCGCGCTGTGCGATGCCATGGCGATTTCGAGCCGTGACCGCATCATGCCGGTGGTTCCGATGTTTCATGCCAATGCCTGGTCGATCGCCTTCTCGGGGCCATTGTCCGGTGCCGCCATGGTCATGCCCGGTCCGAAGCTCGACGGCGCATCGATCTACGAGATGCTGACCGAGGGTCGCGTGACCATCACCGCCGCTGTGCCCACCGTGTGGCTGATGCTGCTGCAGCATCTCGAGAAGAATCCGGAGCTCAAGCTGCCGGATCTTGACCGCGTGGTGATCGGCGGCTCCGCCTGTCCCGAGGCGGTGATGAAGGCCTTCGTGGAAACCTATGGCAGCGATGTCGTCCACGCCTGGGGCATGACCGAGATGAGTCCCATCGGGTCGCTCTCGACGGCAACCGCGCGGATGGCCGCACTGGCGCCGGACGAACGCTGGACCCTGAAGCTGAAGCAGGGCCGCCCGCCCTTCATGGTGGACATGAAGATCACCGACGACGAGGGCAAGACCCTCCCGCATGACGGCAAGACTTTCGGCCGGCTCAAGGTGAAGGGCCCGGCAATCGCCAGCAGTTACTTCAAGGGCGAGGGCGCGTCCGCCTTCGACGCCGAGGGCTGGTTCGACACCGGCGATGTTGCCACCATCGACGAACACGGCTTCATGAACATCACCGACCGCGCCAAGGACGTGATCAAGTCGGGCGGCGAGTGGATTTCCTCGATCGACCTGGAGAACATTGCGGTGGGCTGCCCCGGGGTGCTGGAAGCGGCCGCGATTGGCCTGCCGCATCCCAAGTGGGACGAGCGGCCGCTGCTGGTGGTGGTGAAGAAGCCGGGCGCCGAGGTAACGAAGAAGGATGTGCTTGGCCATCTGCAGGGCAAGGTCGCCAAGTGGTGGATGCCGGACGACGTTGCCTTCGTCGGCGAGATTCCGCATACCGCCACGGGCAAGATTTCCAAGCTCACCTTGCGTGCCCAGTTCAAGGACTACCGCTTCCCGAGCTGAGCGGTGCTGGCAAAAGGGGCCCCGGATGCCTATGTTCCGGCCATGACAGCGCAGTTCGCCTTCGACAACAGCTTTGCCCGCGATCTCGAGGGCTTCTATGCGCGGATCGCGCCGACGCCGGTCGCTTCGCCGCGGATTGTCAAGTTCAACGCGGCGCTGGCCGAAGAGCTGGGACTCGACGCCGCCATGCTGCAGTCGGAGATCGGGGCGGCCATCTTCTCGGGCAATGCTCCGCCACCCGGTGCCGATCCAATCGCCATGGCCTATGCAGGGCACCAGTTCGGACACTTCGTGCCCCAGCTGGGCGATGGCCGCGCCATCCTTCTGGGCGAGGTGGTGGGCCGCGACGGCATCCGCCGCGACATCCAGCTGAAGGGGGCCGGACCCACGCCCTTCTCGCGCCGGGGCGACGGCCGCGCCGCGCTGGGGCCTGTCCTGCGCGAGTATCTGATCAGCGAGGCGATGCACGCCCTCGGCATTCCGGCGACGCGGGCGCTGGCCGCGGTGACGACCGGCGAGGAGGTCTATCGCGAGAGGGCCTTGCCAGGTGCCGTCTTCACCCGCGTGGCCCGGAGCCACATCCGCGTTGGCACCTTCCAGTTCTTCGCGCTACGCTCCGATGTTTCGTCGCTCACCCGGCTCGCCGACTACGTGATCGCCCGGCACTATCCTGATCTTGCCGACCGGGAGAACAAGTACCTCACGCTGCTCGACGCCGTGATGGAGCGCCAGGCGCAGCTGGTGTCGCGCTGGATGATGGTGGGTTTCATCCATGGCGTGGTGAACACCGACAACATGGCGGTCTCGGGCGAGACCATCGACTTCGGCCCCTGCGCCTTCATGGATGCTTACGACCCGCTGACCGTCTTCAGTTCGATCGACGAGATGGGGCGCTATGCCTATGCCAATCAGGCGCCGATCGCGCAGTGGAACCTCGCGCGTTTCGCCGAGACGTTGTTGCCGCTCATCGATGCCGACCGCGAGAAGGCCATCGCCATCGCGACCGAGCGTGTCGTGGGTTTCACCGACCTGTTCAAGTCGCATTGGCTCGGCGGCATGCGGGCCAAGCTGGGATTGGCCCGCGCGGAGGAGGGCGACGAGGCGCTGGTCCAGGACCTGCTGGACCAGATGCAGGCAAGCCGTGCGGACTTCACGCTCACCTTCCGGCAACTCGGCGAACTGGCTGTCGGGAGTGCGCCGGAGAGTCTGCGCGGGCAGTTCCTGGACCTTGCGCGCTTCGACGGCTGGATGGCCCGCTGGAAGGACCGGCTGGCGCGCGACGGCCGGTCTCTGCAGGATGCCGCCGCGGCGATGCAGCGCGTGAACCCGGCTTTCATTCCGCGCAACCACCTCGTGGAAGACGCCCTGGCCCATGCCGTTGAGCGGGGCGATATGGCCATGTTCGAGGAAATGCTGTCGGTCTTGTCGCGCCCCTACGATGCGCAGCCCGCGCATGCCCGCTATGCCGCGCCGCCGCCGCTCGATTTCGGCCCCTACCGCACCTTCTGCGGAACCTGAAAGGGCGCTAGGCTGGGGCCATGATCACGCTTTCGGCCGATGTCGGCGGAACCTTCACGGACCTCGTTCTCGTCGACACGGAGCGGCAGCGCGTGCTGGTCGACAAGGTTGCCACCGGCCGCCGCGGCAGCGCCCGCGGCATTGCGCCCGGCATCCTCCGCATCGCCGAACGCGCCGGCTGCAAAGTGGCCGACATCGGGCTCTTCGTCCATGGCTTCACGGTGGCCACCAATGCCTTCCTGATGCGCCAGGGCGCGCGGGCGGCACTCGTCACCAGCCTGGGCTGCGGCGATGTGCTGGAAATCGCCGGCCAGATGCGGCCGCGCACCTATGCACTGATCCAGCAGAAGCCGAAACCCGTCATCCCGCGCGACCACGTGATCGAGGTGCGCGAGCGCGTCGATGCCTTCGGTGGCGTGGTGGAGCGCCTGTCCGAAGAGGAGATCCGCCACGTGGTCGCGGCGCTCCGCCGGCTCGATCCGGAGTCCGTCGCCGTTTCGCTGGTCTTCTCCTTTCTCAATCCGGCGCACGAGCGGCAGCTTGCCGATGCCATCGCCGTGGCCCTCCCGGGCATTCCCGTCTATGCCTCGCATGACATCAATCCGCAGCTCGAGGAATGGCCGCGCGCCTCGACCACCGCCATGGCCGCCTATGTGGGACCGGTGGTGACGCGCTATGTGGATGAGCTCGAGGCGACGCTGCGCGAGATCGGCTTCGCTGGCGCGCTGCAGTTCATGCGTTCGGACGGCGGCGTCGCCACGCCGCGCGCCACGCGCGAGAACCCTGCCCACATGCTGACCTCGGGTCTTGCCGGCGGTGTCACCGCCGCCGTGAAGCTCTGCCGCGACCTGCGGGTTGACGCAGCCGTCACGCTCGACGTGGGCGGCACCAGTGCCGACCTTGCGGCCATCACCGGCGGACATTCGCGCAGCCGCATGTCGCGCGTCATCGACGGCCAGCCGGTGCGGCTTCCGACCATCGACGTCGAGACCATCTCGAATGGCGGCGGCTCCATCGCATGGGTGGATCCCGGCGGCGCCCTGAAGGTCGGCCCGCTGTCGGCAGGCGCCGTGCCGGGCCCCGCCTGTTACGGACAGGGCGGCACGCAGCCGACCGTCACCGACGCGGCAGTCGTACTCGGCTGGCTCGCCCCGGAGGATTATCTCGGCGGCGAGGTGACGATCCTGCCGGATCTTGCGCGCAAGGCCGTGCAGGATCTCGTGGCAGCACCGCTCGGCATCGCGCTCGAAGACGCGGCCTTCGGGATCATCCGCGTGGCCAATGCCATGCTGGTGCAGTCGATCCGCGCGCTGGCGGTGGAACGCGGCCTCGACGTGCGCAACTATCACCTGATTGCCTTCGGCGGCGCCGGTCCGATCTACGGAAGCATGATCGCCCGCGATCTCGGCATGCCGGGCGTGATCGTGCCGCGCCATCCCGGGGTCTTCGCGGCGGAGGGCCTTCTGGCCGCCGACATTCGCCACCTGGCGCAGGTGCCGTTCCGCGGGCCGCTCGCGCGTCTCGATGCCGCTGCGCTGACGCGGACGCTGACGCAACTGCGCGAGACCATGGCCCATGAACTCGACGCAGACGGCGTGGACAATCACCGGAGATCCATGAAAATCCTGGGCGATCTCAGATACATCGGCCAGTTTCATGAGATTCTTGTAGAGCTTCCAGACAATCTGCTGGAACGGCTGGATGGCCATGCCCTGTCTGATCTCTTTCATCGCCAGCACGAGGCCAATTATGGCCATTGCGATCCGAAGGCACCGGTCGAGATCGTCAACCTGCGGATCGAGGCAACCGGGAAACTGGACACGCCGAACCTTGGTTCTGCCTTCTCTCATGGCGCAGTGCCGGCGATACCGGGGCGCCACCGCATGGCGGTGATGGCGGCAGGTGCCAAGGCGGCGCGCGTGCCGGTCTACGCGCGCGCGGACCTCGCCCTGGGGCAGCGCATCGCGGGCCCTGCCATCGTCACGCAGATGGACTCCACCACGGTGGTGCTGGAAGGACAGATCGTCGAAGCCGGTGCCTTCGGCGTGCTGAGGATCACGGAGGCAGGCGCATGAGCATCGACCCGATCAGCCGCGACGTGTTCCAGCACGAGGTCGTCTCGATCGCCGAGGAGATGTCGGTGGCGCTGCGGCGCTCGGCCTTCTCCGCCATCATCTGGGACATGATCGACTATGCCTGCGGCCTTCTCGATCCCGAGGGCAACACCATCGCCCAGGCGCCGACCATTCCGGCGCAGCTCGGCATCATGCCGACGGCCTTCCGCCACATGATCCGCGCCATCCCGCTGTCGGAGTGGCACGAGGGCGACGTCATCATCTGCAATGACCCCTATCTGGGCTGCACCCACACGCCCGACCTCGTGCTGTTCTCGCCGGTCTGGTTCGAAGGCCGCATCATCGCCATCACCTCGACGGTGGCGCATCACATCGATGTGGGCGGCCGGGTGCCCGGTTCGGAGTCGGCAACGGCGCTGGAGCTCTACGAGGAGGGCCTGATCATCCCGCCCCTCAAGCTCTTCGACCGCGGCAAGCCGAACGAGACCTTCTTCCGGATCTTTGCCCGCAACGTGCGCGACCCCAAGGCATCGACCGGCGACATCAATGCCCAGGTGGCGGCCTGCCGCACCGGCGAGCGGCGGCTGAAGGAGCTGGCGGAGAAATACGGCGCCGAGGGCTTCGCCCGGCACGTGGCGGCGGTCTTCGACTATTCCGAGACCTACCTGCGCAGGGCCCTGCATGGTGCCGTGGTGCGCGCGGCCGAGGCCGAGATCTTCACCGAGGACGATGCCGCCAGCGACGCGCTGATGCGCCTGAAGGTGAAGGCGGACATCGTCGACGGCACGCTGACGGTGGATTTCACCGGCACCAGCGACCAGCGGCCCAACGGACTCAACAATCCCTATGCCTCGACCATTTCCATGGTGCACTACGCCGTGAAGGTGGTCTTCACGCCCGACCTGCCGCAGAACGAGGGATGCAACCGGCCAGTGCGGGTCATCGTGCCCGAGGGCTCGCTGCTCAATCCGCGGGAGCCGGCGGCCGTTTCGGTCCGTCACCTGACCCAGCAGGCCGTGGCCGACGTGGTGCTGAAGGCGCTGGCGCAGATTGCGCCGCAGGCCTCTTCGGCAGGATGCCAGATTGCCTTTCCGACCTTCGTGATCGGCGGCTTCGACCGCCGGCCCGCGATGCTGGAGCGCACCGACGGCGTGCCGGGCTACTTCGTGGTGACCGACATCATCGGCGGTGGCATGGGCGCCTCGCGCGACCAGGACGGCATCAGCGGGGTGGACACGCATGGCGGCAACTGCGCCATTCTCTCGGCCGAGGTGCTGGAAACGACCGGCCCGGTTCGTGTCATCTCGACGCGGCTGGTCGAGGGCTCCGGCGGCGCCGGGCTGCACAGCGGCGGGCTCGCCATCGAGCGCGAATACGAGATGCTGTCGTCCGGCCTGGTCGTTTCGGGATACACGCAGCAGACAATGCCCGAGACGGCGCCATGGGGACTCGCGGGCGGGGAACAAGGCGGACTCGCGGCTGTTCATCTTGTCCGCCGCAACGGGTTGGAGGAGAAGCTCAAGAGCAAGTTCGTGGCCGTGCCGCTGGAAGAGGGCGAGCGCCTGCGTATGCGGGCCGCGGGTGGCGCGGGCTGGGGCAGTCCTGTCAAGTAAGCCAGACGCGGCCCTGCGGCGGTAGCGCGATGCTGCCGTCCTGCGGATGTACGTGGGCCTCGCCGAGCGTGTCGTACCACTGCGTCACGCCGGCCTGTGACAGGCGCGCGGAATCGATGCTGCGCCACTGTTCCGCGAAGTTGAAGACGCAGACCAGCGACCCAGTCGGACTAGGACGCGCGAAGGCGAAGATGCCATCCACATCGAGATCGAGGATGTCGACGGGATTGGCGGCATGGATCTGCGGTGTCGCGCGGCGCTTCTCGATGATGCGGCGCAGGCCTGTGTAGATGCGGTTCTCGATGCTGCCGGCCTCGCGGCGGCGCGCCGCGCGGGACCAATCCATCATGGGCCGGTGCATCCAGCGTCCGTCATGGGCGAGATTGGGATCGGACTCGTAGCCGTGATCGTTGGTGATGCCGATCTCGTCGCCCATGTAGATGAGCGGAATGCCGCCAAAGCTGGCGACCAGCGCGTGACCCATGAGGATGCGGTGGATGGCGGCGTCGATCGCCGCGGGATCGCCTGCGGCGATGGCCGATTCGAGTCCGCAGAGCGAGGCGCAGCTGCCGTTGCTGCGCCTGTCGCCGGTTCCGGGATTGGATTGGAATTCGCCGCCGCGGGCGAAACTGCCGGGAAAGCTTCCGGCATAGAAGTCGGCCAGGAAGTTGCGGTGTGCCGCGCCGGAGATGCCGGCGGCCGATGCATCCTCATCGGTAATGGCCCAGCCGATGTCGTCATGGCAGCGCAGATAGGTTCCCCAGGTCGCGTTGACGAAGCTGCGCGGGAAATGGCTTTTCAGCACATGGGTCATCAGCCGGGTCTCGCGCGTTGCCAGCGCCGACCAGAACTGCACCATGAGCGAATTGTGATAGGCGAGGTTGCCCTCGCGCCCCGTGTGCCTGCCCTGGCCGAGATAGGGGATCAGGTCCTTCGGCGCCACGATGGCCTCTTCCTTGTGGATCAGCGCCGGCGCCACGACCCGGCTGGCGGCCCGCAGGGCCTGGAGCAGCTGATGCACTTCGGGCTCGTTCTGGCAGCGTGTGCCCATGCGCTTCCACATGAAGGCCACGGCATCGAGTCGGACAACCGCGACACCCCGGTTGGCGAGGAAGAGCATGATCTTCACGATCTCGAGGAAGACCTGTGGGTTGGACCAGTTGAGATCCCACTGATGCTCGTTGAATGTGGTCCAGACCCACTTGCCCATGTCGGGGTAGAAGGTGAAGTTGCCGGGCGCATGGGCGGGGAAGACCTCGACCAGCGTGCGCGCATAGGCCTCGGGAGTAGCCGCCGTCACTGTCTCCCGGACGCGGCTTGAGGCAGGGCATGAAGTGGACATAGGTGACGCCCAGCTCTTCGAGATAGTCCAGCCTGTCGAGTACACCGCCAAGCGAGCCATTGAAGCGGTCGATGTAGAAGACGTAGCCCACCATCTTCTCGCGCAGGAACCAGTCGGGTTCGAGATCGCGGCGCAGGTCCAGCGTCTGAAGGCCGGCGGGCCGTTCTTCCTGTGCTGCGACCAGCGCGGCGATCAGCTGCCGGCAGAAGCGCCCATATTCCGGATGTGACCCATAGAGGTCGGCAAGCGGGCAGAAGAGATCCTCGAGGCTGCGCGCGAAGCGCAGGGACAGGATCTCTCGGACATGCGGGGAGAGCTGCGATGACGCGATGGCCCGCGTCATCTCGTCCTGCAGACCGTGCCTGGCATCATCCATCGGCCACGACTTCCAAAGCGCTTTGAATGAATGCCGTTATGACTCGCCTGGCGCTCAGGAGTCAACGTGAATTCATTATGTTGCAGCGCAATACAGACAGCTTCGCAGTCAAAGCGTTTTCAATTCAGCCGTATTTGACGCCGGGCAGCACGCAGAGCATCTCGAAGAGGAAATTGGCGCCGATCAGCGCGGTATTGCCGGAGGGATCGAAGGGAGGCGAGACTTCGACGAGATCGCCGCCTACCAAGTTCAGCCCGCGGCAGCCGCGAATGATCTCGAGACCCTGCCAGGTTGTGAGGCCGCCGACCTCCACGGTCCCGGTGCCGGGCGCAAATGCGGGATCGAGGCTGTCGATGTCATAGGTGAGGTAGACCGGATGGTCCCCGATCTTCGCCCGCACTTCTTCCATCAGCGGCGCGAGCGACTTGTACCAGCACTTCTCGGCCTCCACGACGGTGAAGCCCTGCTTCCGCGGCCAGTCGAAGTCCTCGGGCGAATAGCCGGACCCGCGCAGACCGATCTGGAAGACCTTGTCACAGGCGAGAAGCCCTTCCTCGACAGCGCGGCGGAAGGGCGTACCGTGTGCGATCTTCTCGCCGAACATCTCGTCGTTGATGTCGGCATGGGCGTCGACATGGATCATGGCGACCGGCCCGTGAACCTTCTTCATGGCGCGCAGGATGGGCAGCGTCAGCGTATGGTCGCCGCCCAGCGTCAGCGGAATGCAGAACTGGGCGAGGATCGTGTCGTAGGCCTTCTCGATGATGCCGACCGTCTTCTTGAGGTCGAAGGTGTTGATGGCAACATCGCCGATGTCCGCGACCTGCAGCGATTCGAAAGGCCTTGCGCGCGTTGCCATGTTGTAGGGCCTGAGCATGCAGGACTCGGCGCGGATCTGGCGCGGCCCATGCCGCGTGCCCGAGCGGTTCGATGTGCCGATATCCATGGGCACGCCGACGAAGCAGGCGTCCAGCCCCTCTGCCGTCTTCTGGGCCGGAAGCCGCATCATGGTGGCGGGACCGGAGAATCGCGCCATCTCGTTGCCGCCCAGCGGCTGGTTGAACTCAGTCATGGTCTTCTCCTGTCAGGCGGGCGGAAAGCGCCGCTTGAGGTCGGCGATCTGCTCCGGCGACAGATAGCGTGTCGGGCGGCCGTGGAGAAGCAGATAGAGTCGCGCCGTCTCTTCCAGCTCCTCGATCGCGTCGACCGCAGCCGACAGTGATGTTCCCGCGACGACGGGACCATGATTGGCCAGCAGCATGGCCGAGTGCTTTGCCGCCAGCCGCCCGACCGCCTCGCCCAGCGCCATGTCGCCCGGTGCGAAATAGGGTACCAGCGGCAGCTTGCCGACGCGCATGACGTAGTAGGCGGTGATCGGCGGCAACACGTCGTCATGGTCGATGCCGTGGAGACAGGAGACCGCGACCGAGTGGGTGGAATGAAGATGCACCACGGCGCCCGCCTTGTCGCGCTCGCGGTACATGGCGAGGTGGAGGAAGCTCTCCTTGGTCGGTGCGTCGCCCGCGACGAGCTTGCCCGCGTCGTCGAGCTTCGACAGCTTCGCCGGGTCGAGGCGCCCGAGCGAGGAGCCGGTGGGAGTCATCAGCCAACCATCATCGATCCGTACACTGATGTTTCCGGAACTTCCGAAGGTCAGTCGCCGCTCGAACATGGAGCGGCCGATCTCGGCGATGAATTCGCGGGACTGGGTTTCGTTCACTTCAGGGCCTCCAGCGCTTCGGTGAAGAACTCGGGGCCGCCGAAATTGCCCGACTTGAGCGCGAGGGCAAGGCGGGGCTCGCCATAGGACAGCGTGGCGGGAACGCCGGGTGCGATCTGCGGGCCGATCTCGAGTGCCGTGACGCCAAGCGCCGAGACGACAGCGCCCGAGGTCTCGCCACCCGCCACCACGAGGCGGCGCACGCCGCGTGCGACCAGATCCCGGGCAATGGCCGCGATGGACTCTTCCACCAATGCGCCTGCCGCCTCCCGCCCGAGTACCGCCTGGGCGCGCGACACGGCCTCGGGCTCGGCGGTGGAGTGGATGAGGATCGGGCCTCTTTCCAATCGTGATGCGGCCCAGGCGAGGACCTCCGCGACAGCGGTGCCACGATCGGCGTGAAGGGACATGGGATCGAGCGCGAAGGCCGGCGCCCTGGCACGCATCGCTGCAACCTGCGCCAGGGTTGCGGCCGAGCAGCTGCCGGCCAGCACGGCGGCAAGGCCACCGGCCTTTGCAAGCGGCCTTGCGCCGTCCCGCTGCTTGAGCCTGCCGGTGCGGACGAAGTTGGCGGGAAGCCCCAGTGCAACCCCGGAGCCCCCCGTCACCAGCGGCAGCGACATGCAGGCCGCGCCGATGTTCTCAAGGTCAACATCCGCCACGGCATCGACGATGGCGTGGCGCACGCCCTCCGCCTGGAGGGCCGCGAAGCGATCGGCGATCGCCAGCGAACCGCGCTTCACCTCGGCATAAGAGACAAGGCCCACCTTGTGCGGCGTCTGGCGGCCCAGCACGCGCACCAGATTGGCATCGCGCATTGGCGTCAGCGGATGGTTGCGCATGCTGGAATCCGAGAGCAGTTCGTTGGCAACGAAGAGATGGCCCAGATAGATGGTGCGCTTGTTTTCGGGGAAGGCGGGGCAGGCGATGGTGAAGCCGGCGCCCAGTTCGTCGAGCAGCGCATCGGCGACGGGGCCGATATTGCCTGCGTCGGTGGAATCGAAGGTCGAGCAGTATTTGAAGAAGATCTGTCTCGCCCCGTTCGCCTTGAGCCAGCGGCAGGCCGCGATCGACTGCGCCACCGCGTCAGCGGCCGGGATGGTGCGCGACTTCAGTGCCACCACGATGGCATCCGCCGCTGGTACATCGCCTCGCGGCAGACCGATGGTCTGCACCGTGTGCATGCCGCGCCGCGTCAGCGTGTTGGCGAGATCCGTGGCGCCAGTGAAGTCGTCGGCGATGCAGCCCAGCAGCACCGCTCAGGCCCAACGTATGCGCGCGACGGCATAGGGACCGAGTTCGATCCTGCCGAGTGACTTGACGGTCTTGCCTGGCTTGCCGAAGTGGTTGGCGGCTCGGGCCGCCGCAGTGAAGCTCGCGGCATCGAGCATGTGGATCTCGGCCGGGCCCTTGAAGCCCTGCAGCCGTGCCGTCTGCGTGCCGCCCGTGAGATTGGCGAGCCACAGCGTGGTGCCGTCGCGCGTCTGGCCGGCCACGGCCTCGACCGCCGAGCTGTTGCTGGATGCCACATCGAGGCGCTTGGCGCCGCTCATGGCGGCAAGGCCTGCAAGCACATGATAGGCGGGATAGACCACTGCATTGCCACCGTCGAACCAGGGCTGCGCGTAGGATGTCTTCCGGTAGATGACGCCCTGCGGCCCGGTGGCCGCGCCGAGGGCAATGGCATCGAGACCGCCGCGTGCGGCCGCCGCCGCGAGCCCGAGACTCCAGGCCGCGGCGAAGAGGCCGCGCTGCCGCGGGTCCATGTCGGACAGGCAGACACGCCCGTTTCCGGGATTGCCGGCGACCGCCGCGCCATAGGGATTGTCGCGGCAGGGAATGCCGGAAGGCCCGAGGTGATAAGGCGTCCTTCCCATCATGTTGCGCGTCGAGGCGAAGATCGAGGGCAGCGACTCGAGCGTCTCCATCACCGAGATGTCGTCGGCGGCATGCACGACGGGACAGACCGTGTGGGTGACGAAGTCGAAGACCCCGCGCGGCGCGGGCTAGCGGTTGAGCTCGGTGAAGTAGGAGAGCATGCCGCCGCCGAGCGACACGCCGGGGAAGTGCTTGCGGCAGGCCTCTGCCATCTCCTCATAAGTCGGTCCCCATGGGCGCGGTGTATTGGGCTGGAAGGAC
>JAPLOT010000174.1 GCA_026400595.1 Alphaproteobacteria bacterium
CCTTCCGGGGGGTTGCATCGCTGTCGGCTCTCGGCACGTCGCTGGTGGCGTCTGGCTACGAGGTTGAGGTGGTCACCGACGGATCGGCGGACCACGACCTGATCTTCGTCGAAGCGGGACAGCTCGCGGGTCTGCCGGGCAAGCGGCCCAAGGCCGCCTATGTCGTCTGCCTCTGCCGCGCGGACGACGAGCGCGGCCAGGCCGCGCGCGCCGCGGGCACCGTTCAGGATGTCCTGACCCTGCCCTTCCGCCAGTCCGAAATTCTCGACCTCCTGGGCCGGCTGGAACAGGCCGGCGCGGCCGTGCTGCAGGACACGCCGTCCCGGCCCGTGACGACGCCGCGCTTTGCCGGGCGCCGTGTGCTCGTGGCCGACGACGACGGGATCAACCGCGACGTCATCTCCACGGCCCTGCGCCAGCTCGGCATCGCGGTCGAGGCCGTGGCCGATGGCCGCGCCGCGGTCGAGGCCTGGCGCCGCGGCCGTCCGGACCTCATCCTCATGGACTGCAGCATGCCGGAGATGGACGGCTATGCCGCCACCCGCGAGATCCGCGCCCGCGAGGCGCTCGACATCGCCGGCGGCCATACGCCGATCATCGCGCTGACGGCCATCGTTGCCGGCAATGATGCCGGCACCTGGCGCCATGCCGGAATGGACGCCTTCATGACCAAGCCCTTCACGCTGCGGACCATCACCGGATGCCTCGAGGCGCAGTTCGCCGCTCTTCCGCCGCCGCTGCAGACCGAAGCGCCACCGCCGGGAACGGCCCAGACGGTGCTGGACTCCGCCACGATCAATGACCTGCGCCGGATCGGCGGCAGCGAGGCGCTGTTCCACCGGGTGCTGGATCTTTTCGCCGGACGCGTGCCCCAGGCGGTCGACAAGCTGCAGGCCATGGGCAGTGCTGAGGACCGCCAGGCCCTGGCGGATGCCGCCCATGCCCTGAAATCCATGTGTGCGAACATCGGCGCCCTGCGCGCCGTCTCGGCCTGCGACGATCTCGAACTGGCCGCCCGGACCCAGGCCGAATTCGACCTCGGCACGAAGCTCTCGGCCATCGTGCGGGAAGTGCGCCTGACGCTGAACGAGGTCGAACGCCTGCGCGCGGCGTGAAGGCAGGGTGGCCGGCACCGGTGCTGACGCACCGGCGCTCATCCGGCCTTCGGCCACCTTCTCCCGCAGGCGGGAGAAGGGTCTTGCGTGGATCATCCCTCTCCCGTCCGCAGAAGGGCGAAGCAGAACAGAGATCAGTCCAGGACCACGACCTCGACCTTGGCGACACCCGAGCGGGTGAGGCCCACGGCCTTGGCCGCACCGAAGCTGAGGTCGATGACGCGGTTGCGGATGAAGGGTCCGCGATCGTTGATGCGCACGACGACCGCCTTGCCGGTCTTGAGATTGGTGACCTTCACCTTGGTGCCGAAGGGCAGGGTGCGGTGGGCGGCGGTCAATCCGTTGGGATTGAAGGGCTCGCCATTGGCGGTCCGCTTGCCGTGCTTGTAGTAGGAGGCATAGCCGATGATGGTTTTGGCTTCAGCGGTACCGGCCAGACCCGCAAAACCGACGACACAGCCCAGAATCAGGGCCACAAAGAAACGCCGCATTGGAAACAAACCCCTTGAGTTGCCGGCTGGCCCGGCTGCGGGCACGTGGCGCCGCAGGACCGGAGGATGCCGGATTGCTTTTGTTGTTCGCGGGAGAACAGCCATTCTCTGACCATCAGGTCAAAAATGCTGCACCCGCGAAGGGGCTGTGAAGGGTTAATGGGGCCAGAATGTGTCCTCAGTTTACGTTACGGCAGTCATGCCATCGAGCGGGATCGGGGGCCGTTTCCCTGCGACCAAATCCGCCGTGATGCGGGCCGCGCCATGACTCATGGTCCAGCCCATGTGGCCCTGGCCGGTGTTGAACCAGAGATTCTTCATCTGCGACGGGCCGAGGATGGGCGTTCCCTCCGGCGTCATGGGGCGAAGCCCGGCCCAGGTCGAGGCCTGGTCCCAGTCCGCGCCGTCGGGAAAGAGGCGCCGCATGGTGGCCAGCATGGTGGCGAAGTCCTGCGGGCGGTGGCTGCGGTCAAACCCTGAGAATTCCGCCGTGGCGGTGACCCGGATGCGGTCGCCGTAAGGCGCAT
>JAPLOT010000280.1 GCA_026400595.1 Alphaproteobacteria bacterium
ACCGGAACGCGCATGATCGCGCGCTAACGCGGAGTGAGGTTAGACGAAATAGCTGATTCCCCCTCCCCCTTGTGGGGAGGGCCGGGGTGGGGGTCGGGAAATCGATCAGAACACAGACGAACGCAAAGGTCTGGGTTCAGAGCGACCCCCACCCTTGATCCCTCCCCACAAGGGGGAGGGAAATCAAAGCGGGTTCAAACTCCAATCATTCCGCGCTGGCAGAAATCAAATGGCCCGGCCGTTGCGCGGCCGGGCCTGTGGCGCAGGGCCGTGAGAGGCCCCGCGCGCTACTTCACGATGCGCAGCTCGGCCAGCTGCTTGGCGATGCTGTCGAAGGCGGCGATCAGCTCGCTGGCATTGTTCGCCACATAGCTCTTCGAGGGGTCGGTGGCGCAATTGCGCAGCAGACTCTCGATCGTCGCATCCTTGACTTCGAAGAGAACGGTATAGACCTCGATGTTGTCGGCCTTGACGTTCTGGCAGAGCTGGGCGGTGAGGTCGTTGGTATAGGTCGTGTTCTTGTATTTGCCGCTGGTGATCGAGCCATGGGGACCGGCATTGACGGTGGTGGGAGCCAGCGTATTGGCGCCGTCCGTCATCAGGACCATCACCTTCTTGCCGCCCTTCTTCTGCAGATCGGCAAGGGGCAGGGCGGAGGTAAGCGGCGATTCCGGGGTCAGCATGTTCCAGCCCCAGGTGATGCCGCCCGGCAGATAGGTTTCGCCATTGACCGTCAGCCCCTTGATCATCTTCGACACCTTCGAGTCATCGTCGGTGAGCTCCATGATCTCGGCCGCACAGGTCGTGTTCATCATGCCCGGATATTTCTGATCGATCGAGGTGATCACCGGGCGATAGGCTTCGGCGCGCGAGCCCATGCAACCCTGGAACTTCGATGTCGACGTCGCGGGTTTGCAGGTCTTTACAGGCGTGCCCCAGCTCTCGCAGGTGGTCGAGGTCTTGGTACAGGCGTAGGTCGTGGTCACGCCGTCCTTGGTGCTGGTGCAAGTGCTCGGTGTCTTGGTGGTCGTGCAGTTCTTGGCATTCGGATAGGTGGTCGAGCAGGATTCCGTAGCCGTGGTGGAATCGGCCGGCACATTGGCCCAGGGTTCGTTGCGGCGGCTGATGCCGACATTGACATAGGATGCGAAGGGCACGATGCCGACGCGTGCTTCGTCGTTCGCCAGGATCGATGTCGTGAGATTGCCGGCTGCGGTCTTCAGCGTGTCGATCTTCGACCCGACCATCGAATAGGTCGTGTCAAGCACCAGCACGGCTTCGACCGGCGGAATCGATGGTTGCTGCACCACCGACTCGGCGAAGACGGCCATCTCCGGCACGCCCGCAAGCGACATGAAGGCCATGTCGACCCGGCCATTGAGACTGATGCTGAGACGGCCCGTGTTCGAGTCATAGGAGAACTCCGGGTCTTCCAGCTTGATGACCTCGAGCAGGGGGCCGTTCTGGTCGATGTACTCGGCTGCGATGGCCTTGAGATCGTCGGATTCGGTCTGCGGCGAGGCAGCGGCCGCAAGGGCAGCTGCGTCGATGACGCCCTGCAGGTCGGTCTGGGCTCGGGCCCAGCGGACGTAATCGATTGCGCACCCGCCAGCGAGTATCAGACCCAGGGCCGAGAGTGCGAAGGTGATCGCCACATTGCCGGCCGTGCTGCGGCGATAGCGGCTAATCGATTTCATCTTTCTCATCCTTGTCATGAGATTCATGATGCTGTGCCTCCGGGTCATTCGGCGCGACACTGACAGAGGTATCGAAATGAGACCTTTCCAGCTTGAGTAGAATTTTAGTGATTTCAATTTTTTGCAGATTTGAATGGTGGCAGCCTTAATCGAAGGTTAAGCCCTGCCCCACTGGCTCTGGCGGGTCGGAGATCCGCGCCGTTCCGTTGTTCGGCACGGCGATGCCGATCTTGACTTTATTCCTATCCTGTTCTATGGGGGCGGTATGGACTGGGCCCTCGCCATCGATCGCAACCGCAAATCGCTGCTCCGCATCGTGGTGACCCTCTGCACCATGATCGGATTTGGCGGGGCGGGCACGGTTGCGCGGGTGTCGCGGCCGGTCTACCGGGCGGTGCTTTCCGTGCTGCGCCCGGCGGAGGCGGCGGTGCGGCGGCTCATCGTGGTGGCGGCGCGCGGGATGGTGGTGGCGCCGCAGGCGCCGCGTCCTGTCTGGGCTGGGCGCGTCATCACCTCCGGGACCGCACGGGGCCGCGTCGCGTTTCAGCTCTTCGACCCGCGCCGGAACCCTGCGAAGGCTCATGGCCGCTACGACGCTGTCGCCGGAGGCAACCCCCGCATCCGCGTCATCGATGTGGGTTTCGACGCGCGGATTCCCCTGTTTCGCGCCATCTATCAACCTGCCCCGGAGGCGGTTGCTCCGGAGGAGGACCAAACGGTCAAGGCCGGGGCGCTGTGCCGCCGCCTTGCGGCCATCAGCTTCGCGCTGGCGGACCTGTCGCGTCAGGCGAAGCGCTATGCCCGCTGGCAGGCGCGTCCTCTCGAGACCCGCCGTCCAAAGCGCATGCTGGCCTTGCGACCTGGCCCGCCGCCGGGGCTGCGCCGGGGGCAAGCCCGCGAGGTGGATGAGATCCTGTCGGAATGCCACTGGCTCGCCCGCCATGCCGCGGCCACTGACACGTCCTGATGGCGGCGCGCCATGCGCATCCACCTCTGTCCGCCCGCGCTTGCGCGGCCGCGGCGTTCGCCATTGGAATGAAGCATTTTCGAGGAAACTGGTGGAGCAGAGGGGGATCGAACCCCTGACCTCGGCATTGCGAACGCCGCGCTCTCCCAACTGAGCTACTGCCCCTTTTCAGGTGGGGTGCTTTTAGTCAGGCGGCCCCCAAGCGTCAAGCTTGCTCGGACGCCGCCGCCGCCCTACATGTGCGAGGCGAAAATGCGAGGCTCAAAGTCATGGTAAACCCGATTCTCTGGCTGGTCCTGACCGTCATCGACATCTATTTCTGGATCATCCTGGCCACCGTGATCATGAGCTGGCTGGTGGCCTTCGGCATCATCAACGGGTCCAATCCCTATGTGCGCCAGATCGGCTATGCCCTGAAGCGCCTGACCGAGCCCTTGCTCGGCCCCATCCGGCGCTTCCTGCCCGATCTTGGCGGACTGGATATTTCGCCGATCGTCCTGCTGCTCGGCCTGCAGTTCCTCAAGTATCTCATCGTCTATTACAGCATGGGCATGTGAGCGGCCCGTTCCGGCCCGGCCGCGGCGGCCAGCTTCTCGCCCTGCGGGTGACGCCGCGCGCGTCCCGCAACGGCATCTCCGGCCTTCACACGGCCGGTGACGGTCAGGTGTCGCTTGCTCTCAAGGTCACGGCGGTTCCGGACAAGGGGCGGGCCAATCAGGCCGTTATCGAGGTGCTGGCGAAGGCAGCCGGGCTGCCCAAGTCGGCGTTCAGCATCGTTTCCGGCGAGACGGACCGCAACAAGACGGTCCTTGTCGCTGGCAACACCGGGGCGCTTGAGGCATTGATCGCGCAATTTCGGGCAACCGTGGAGGACTAGGACATCATGGCGAAACTCATTGACGGCAAGGCCTTTGCCGAAGGCCTGCGCGGTCGCATCGCGAAGGCCGTGGCAGAACTCAAGGCCGGGCAGGGCTTCACCCCCGGGCTGGCAGTCGTCTTGGTGGGCGAGGACCCGGCATCCAAGGTCTATGTCGCCAACAAGGCCAAGCAGACCGTCGAGGTCGGCATGAACTCCTGGGAATACAAGCTCCCCGCCGAAACGCCGGAAGCCGAGGTGCTGGCCCTGGTCGAGAAGCTCAATGCGGATCCGGCGGTGCATGGCATCCTGGTCCAGCTGCCCCTGCCAAAGCATATCGACTCGACCAAGGTCCTGACCGCCATTTCGCCGGCCAAGGACGTGGACGGGTTCCATGTCGTGAACGTCGGCAAGCTGTCCACCGGGCAGGATTCGCTGGTGCCTTGTACCCCGGTGGGTTCGGTCATGCTGGCCAGGGACGTGCTGGGCAAGCTCGACGGCCTTGAGGCCGTGGTCATCGGCCGGTCGAACATCGTCGGCAAGCCGGTGGCGCAACTGCTGCTCGCCGAGAACTGCACCGTCACCATCGCGCATTCGCGCACGAAGGATCTGCCCGCCGTGGTGCGCCGCGCCGATCTCGTCATCGCGGCCGTGGGCCGGCCCGAGATGGTCAAGGGCGACTGGCTGAAGCCCGGCGCCTGCGTCATCGATGTCGGCATCAACCGCATCGAGCGCGACGGCAAGGGCAAGCTGGTGGGCGACTGCGATTTCGCCAGCTGTGAGAAGGTGGCAGGCTCCATCACCCCGGTTCCAGGCGGCGTCGGCCCCATGACGATTGCCTGCCTGCTCTACAATACGGTGAAGGCCGCCTGCGCGGCCAAGGGGATCAGGCAGCCGGAGATGTGAGCGGGTTCAGTTTCGGAGCGGTGTAAGACAACACAGCATTGCAACTTTCTCCCTCCCCGCAACCTTCTCCCTCCCCCTTGTGGGGAGGGCCGGGGTGGGGGTCGGGAGATCGATCAGACCAACCCTGAATTCCAGAGGTCGAGTTCCGAGCGACCCCCACCCTTGATCCCTCCCCACAAGGGGGAGGGAAGCAGAGGCGCGCTTCCGTTTCGACTCTTTCTGCTCTATCCCCGCGCCGCGTTGGCGCGTTCGATCGATTCCATGATCATCTTCTCGGCTTCGGCGGCATCGCCCCAGCCGAGAACCTTGACCCACTTTCCGGGTTCCAGATCCTTGTAGTGCTCGAAGAAGTGCTCGATCTGCTTGATCGTGATCTCCGGCAGGTCGGTGTAGTTGTGGACGTTCTCGTAGCGCCTTGTGAGCTTGGGCGTGGGCACGGCCACGATCTTCTCGTCGCCGCCGGCCTCGTCCTGCATCTTGAGCACGCCCACCGGGCGCACCGCCACCACCGCGCCGGGAATGATGCCGCGCTGGTTGGCGATCAATACGTCGCAGGGGTCGCCGTCGTCCGACAGCGTGTGCGGGATGAAGCCGTAATTGCCGGGATAGCGCATGGACGTATAGAGGAAGCGGTCGACCACCAGTGTGCCTGCCTCCTTGTCCATCTCGTACTTGATCGGCTCGCCGCCAACCGGCACCTCGACGATGACATTGACCTCCTTGGGCGGGTTCTTGCCGATGGAAATGGCGTCGATACGCATGCTGCCTTCCTCTGATTGTCGCTTCGTGGCAGTCTGTCTGACATGAAAAGAGTTGCCATTCCATTCATCTTCGGTCTGTGGCCGGCGGTCGCGGGCGCCACCGAGATCACCAGCGCCTATACCCGATTTGACCTCGCCAAGTGCCAGGTCATCGAGAAGGGCGACGAGTATGTCTTCCAAGGTATCTGGCGCTGCCCCGGCCTTGGCGGCGTCGACATCTTCCAGGCCAGTTTCGACGACCGCAGCTACGCCGCCTTCGGCCGCGACGGGACCGCGCACTGCGCCTTCCGAAAGACCTTCGGTCCCCTGAACACCGCCTTGAGCCCGGTCGAATGGCGGCTGCGCGACGGCAAGCCCTTCGCCGCCATCGAACGCTGGGCAGTGTTCAAGGACGACGCAGTGAATTCCTATACCTGGCTGGTGATCAACGCGCTCCGCCCGGCGGACTCCTGCCCTGTGCACTATGTGGCGGGCTCCTTTCCCGCCGCCAACCAGCAGGCCCGCGACATGGCAGACCGGCTGGCCGAGGGCTTCGACTGCGAGACCGGCGTGCCGACCTATGATTCGACCATCGGCCCGCCGCCCATCGAACTCCTGAGCTGTGCTGTCGTGAAACAGCAGGGGCAGTAGCCGGTCTACGCGGCGCTTTCGGCTTCCTTGGCGCGGCTGACCCGCTTGCGCTCGTGCGGATCGAGGATCGCCTTGCGCAGGCGGATCGACTTCGGTGTCACCTCGACGAGTTCGTCCTCGCCCACATAGGCGAGCGCCTTCTCAAGCGACATCTTGATCGGCGGCGTCAGGATCAGCGCCTCGTCCTTGCCCGAGGCGCGGACGTTGGACAGTTTCTTGCCCTTGATCACGTTGAGCTCGAGGTCGTTGCCGCGCGTGTGCTCGCCCACGATCATGCCCGGATAGACCTTGGTGCCGTGCTCGATGAACATCGGCCCGCGGTCCTGCAGGTTGAAGATGGCATAGGCCACCGCCTCGCCGTCGCTGTTGGAGATCAGCGCGCCGGTGTGGCGGCCGGGGATCTCGCCGAAATGCGGCGCATAGCCGTGGAAGATGCGGTTGAAGATCGCCGTGCCGCGCGTGTCCGAGAGCAGTTCCGATTGATAGCCGATGAGGCCGCGCGTCGGCGCATGGAAGACGATGCGCTGGCGGCCCGCGCCCGAGGGCCGCATGTCCTTGAGCTCGCCCTTGCGTTCGGAGAGCTTCTGCACCACGGCGCCGGTATAGGCCTCGTCGACGTCGATGATGACCTCCTCGACCGGCTCCAGCTTCTCGCCGTTCTCCTCGTCGAGGCGGAAGACCACGCGCGGGCGGCCCACGGTGAGTTCGAAGCCCTCGCGTCGCATGGTCTCGATCAGGATGCCGAGCTGCAGTTCGCCGCGGCCGGCCACTTCGAAGGCGTCGGTTTCGGTTTCGGAGGCCGTCACCTTCAGCGCAACATTGCCCTCCGCCTCGCGCAGCAGACGGTCGCGGATGACGCGGCTCTGAACCTTGTCGCCCTCCTTGCCGGCCAGCGGTCCGTCATTGATGCGGAAGGTCATGGTCAGCGTGGGCGGATCGATCGGCTGGGCGGCAATGGGCTCGCTGACGCTGGGATCGCAGATCGTGTCGGCCACCGTGGACGTGGTCAGTCCGGAGATGGCGATGATGTCACCGGCTTCCGCCTCGTCCACCGGCACGCGTTCGAGGCCGCGGAAGGCCAATACCTTGGAGATGCGGCCCTGCTCGACGGTCTTGCCGTCCCGCGCCAGCGCCTTGACCGACTGGTTCGCCTTGATCGCGCCGGAGCGCACGCGGCCGGTGAGCACGCGGCCAAGAAAGGGGTTCGACTCGATGGTCGTCACCAGCATGCGGAAGGGGCCATCCTCGACCACCGGCGGATTGAAATGCTTCACCACCAGATCGAAGAGCGGCGCCATGCCGTCCTGCGGCCCGGTCGGGCTGTCGGCCATCCATCCCTGTTTGGCCGAGCCGTAGATGATCGGGAAGTCGAGCTGCTCCTCGCTGGCGTCAAGATTGGCGAAGAGATCGAAGACCTCGTTCACCACCTCGTTGTGGCGCTCGTCGGGGCGGTCGATCTTGTTGATGCAGACGATGGGCTTGAGGCCTATCTTCAGGGCCTTCTGCAGCACGAACTTGGTCTGCGGCATCGGGCCCTCGGCGGCGTCCACCAGCAGTACGGCACCGTCCACCATGTTGAGGATGCGCTCAACCTCGCCGCCGAAATCGGCGTGGCCGGGCGTGTCCACGATGTTGATGCGCGTATCCTTCCAGTTAAGGGAGGTCACCTTGGCGAGAATCGTGATGCCGCGCTCGCGTTCGAGATCGTTCGAATCCATGGCGCGCTCTGCGACCTTCTGGTTCTCGCGGAACGAGCCCGATTGGGAGAGCAGGCGGTCGATCAGCGTGGTCTTGCCATGGTCGACGTGGGCAATGATGGCGATATTGCGCAAATTCATGTGGCGCACAGACTTTCTGGGTTTGGCGTGGGAATTCGCACTGCGCTTAGCACGTGCAGCATGCAA
>JAPLOT010000077.1 GCA_026400595.1 Alphaproteobacteria bacterium
TGCTACGCGCTGCTCGCTGATGGCGCCGAAACGCCCGTGCCGCCACCGGGCTGGTGGCTGATGCGGACCCGGCTTGGCTGACAGACCGCCTTGCTGGCGCAAGGCGGCCCTCATCCGGCGCTGCGCGCCACCTTCTCCCGCAAGCGGGAGAAGGGTGAAGACGGGTCCGGAATCATGATCACGAGACTCCTCTCCCAGCGCAGATGGGAGAGGGTGCCCGAAGGGCGGATGAGGGCCGGTCAGTGGGCGCGGGCGACGCAGAAGTCCACGGCTTCGAGGAGCGACTCCTTCCACGGCGAGTCGGGGAAGATGGCCAGCGCATCGCGTGCGATGTCGCCGTAGTGATTGGCGCGGTCGATGGTGTCGGCGATGGCGCCGTGGCGTTCCATCAGCTTCTTGGCGTAGCCCAGATCGTCGTCGGTCTGGTTGCCGTCCTCCAGCGTGCGCTTCCAGAAGCTGCGCTCTTCCTTGCTGCCGCGGCGATAGGAGAGCACCACCGGAAGCGTGATCTTGCGCTCGCGAAAATCGTCGCCCACGCCCTTGCCCAGCTTTTCCGTCGAGCCCGAATAGTCGAGCGCGTCGTCGATCAGCTGGAAGGCGATGCCGAGATTGCGGCCGTATGATTCGAGTGCCGCCTGTTCCTCGCGCGGGCGGCTGGCGACGACCGCGCCGACTTCGGCGGCGGCCGAGAACAGGGCCGCGGTCTTGGCCACGATCACCTGCAGATAGGCATCTTCCGTGGTCGAGGTGTCCTGCGAGACCGACAGCTGCAGAACCTCGCCCTCGGCAATCACGCAGGCGGCATGCGACAGGATGCGCAGCGCCTCGAGCGAGCCCGTCTCCACCATCATCTTGAAGGCCTGGCCCAGGAGATAGTCGCCGACCAGCACGCTGGCCTGGTTGCCCCAGATGATGCGCGCCGCCTGCTTGCCGCGGCGCAGATCGCTTTCGTCGACCACGTCGTCATGCAGAAGGGTTGCGGTGTGCATGAACTCCACCGCGGTGGCGAGCTTCAGGTGATGATCGCCGCGATAGCCGCACATGCGCGCGGCGGCCAGCGTGAGCATGGGACGGATGCGCTTGCCGCCGGAATTGATCAGGTGATTGGCGATCTCGGGAATGAGTTCCACATGGCTCTGGGCGCGGGCCAGAATCGCCTCGTTCACCCGCTCCATGTCGGGCTGGACCAGTTTGACCAGCGGCTCGATGCTGGCGCGCTTCTTGCCCGCACTGTCCAGCTGGATGACGACGCCCATCGGCTTTCCTTTCGATCTTTTCGACTTGCTTAGAACAGCCATGGCAGGTGAGGCAAGACGGGGTGACGGCGTGCCACGCCCGGGCCATCACGCGGGCTGCGGCGCGGGCAGGGCCGCGAGCATGCCATCCGCCAGTTCTTCCTCGCCGATGAAGACCTGATCGGCACCCAGCGCCTTGAGATAGGCTGCCGCATCAGGCCCCTGCGCGCGCGACAGGATGCGGATGGACGGGTTGGCCTTGCGTGCGGCTTCGACAATATGCCCGGCCTCGAAGGCATCGGGAATGGCGGTGATCAGCCAGCGCGCGCCGGGAAGGTTGAGGCGCGCCAGCAGCGCGGCTTCGCCGCAGGCCCCGGCATAGGTCTCGATGCCGCGTTCTGCCAGCGGGCCGAAGCTGGCCTCATTCTCGCCAACCACGAGGAAGGGAATGTTCTCGGCCATCAGGCCATCGCCGATGCGCGAGCCGACTCGGCCGTAGCCGACCAGCACGGCATGGCCGGACAGCGCGGTCGGCTGTTCTTCGGCCTCCTGCGGCGGCGCTTCCGGTTCGACGGGCGCCGCGGACACCGCCTGACGGTCGATGACGCGTTCGAGCAGCACGAAGAGCAGCGGATTGAGCAGGATGGAGAGGATGGCGCCGGCCACGACAAGGTCGCGCATCTCCGGCGGCACGATCTCGAGCTTCACGCCCAGGACCGCAAGGATGAAGGAGAATTCGCCGATCTGCGCGAGGCTGGCGGCGATGGTGAGCGCGACCTCGCGCGGATGGCGGAAGGCGCGCACGATGGCATAGGCAGCGGCCGACTTGCCCGCCACGATGATCAGGAAGGTGGCGATGACGGCGAGCGGATTCTCGACCAGCACCGCCGGATTGAACAGCATGCCCACCGAGACGAAGAAGAGCACCGCGAAGGCATCGCGCAGCGGCAGTGTTTCCTTGGCGGCCTGGGTGCTGAGCTGCGATTCCGCCAGAACCATGCCGGCGAAGAAGGCGCCAAGCGCGAAAGACACGCCGAAGAGGCTGGCCGAGCCATAGGCAACACCCAGCGCGATGGCGAGAACGGCGAGCCGGAACAATTCGCGCGAGCCGGTATGGGCGACATAATGCAGGACCCAGGGAATGACCCGGCGCCCGACGACCAGCATCAGGGCGACGAAGATGCCCACCTTCACGGCGGTCACGCCGAGCGTGGTCCACACCGTGCCGACGCCCAGCCGCGAGGCCAGGCCGAAGTCGCCCGTGCCGCGCGTCTCGATGCCGCCGAGGAGGCCTGCGAGCGGCGGCAGGAGCACAAGCGTCAGGACCATCACCAGGTCCTCGACGATGAGCCAGCCGACCGCGATGCGGCCGCGTTCGGTCTCGACCAGGCGGCGTTCCTGCAGGGCGCGCAGCAGGACAACGGTGCTGGCGACCGAAAGCGACAGGCCAAAGACGAGGCCGGCGCCGACCGACCAGCCCATGGCCCAGGCCAGGATCATGCCCAGCAGGGTGGCGGCCGAGATCTGGCCGATGGCGCCGGGAATGGCGATGGCCCGGACCGACAGCAGGTCCTTTAAGGAAAAATGCAGGCCGACACCGAACATCAGGAGAATCACACCGATCTCGGCCAGCTCGGTGGCCAGCGCCTGGTCGGCCACGAAACCCGGCGTGAAGGGACCGATGATGATGCCGGTCACCAGATAGCCGATGATCGGGGGCAGCCGCAGCCGCTGCGCGACGAGGCCCATCACGAAGGCGAGGCCCAGGCCTATGGCCAGGATGGCGATGAGCGGCGTGTCGTGCGGCACAGCGTCTCCTCTCGGTATCCGGCCGGATTGCCGGATCGTCCAGGCAATACTAGGGCAAACCCTCGGAAATAGGAGAGAAAATCCAGGATCTCTTAAGTCGGCTGCAAGCCCTGTTTACCTTTTGCGGGTTTGCGGCCAGTCTTAGGCCGGCATGAAGGAACTGCTGCGCAGCAATGACCTGGTCTACCTGTCTTTCGTCAGCCATGTGCTGGACGAGGCCGGGATCGACTACCTGCTGCTCGATGGCTACACCAGCGCCGTCGAAGGCTCGATCGGGGCCATTCCCCGGCGGATCCTGGTTGAAGAGTCCCTTCTGGATCGCGCCCGCCGCGAGCTTGGTAACGCGGCGCTAACCATCCCGGGATAGATTGGCTTGAATGCAAATGAGCGCGACAGCCCTTTCGGCCTCCCCGCCGCCGCCCCCTTCCGGCGGTGGAGGCTTGCCGTCGTCGCTGACCGAGGACGGCTTTCTCGGCGGACGGCTGCAGATCCTGCAGCCCGAGAAGGGCTTCCGCGCCGGAATCGATTCGGTGTTCCTGGCTGCCACCATCCCCTGCAATGCGGGCGAATCGGTCTTCGAGGCCGGCGTCGGCACCGGCGTGGCCGCACTCTGCACCCTGGCCCGCACCCCGGGCATCCATCTGACCGGCATCGAGGTCGCGGCGCGCTATGCGCTGCTCTGCGAAGAGAATGCCAAGCGCAATGGCTTCGGCGGCAATGTCCGCGTCATCCATGCCGACATCAAGGAGGCGCTGCGCAAGGACCTGGCGTCCATGCCGGCCCATGGCACCTTCAGCCATGCCTTCGCCAATCCGCCCTATTTCGACGACAGCAAGTCGACGCCCTCGCCGGTGCTGCTCAAGGCGCAGGCCCATGCCTTCGGTCCCGATGACCTGGAACTCTGGATTCGCGTGATGCACACCATGGTGACCATGCGCGGCACCGTGACGCTGGTGAACCGCGCCGATGCGCTGGGCAAGATCCTGCAGGTGATGGAAGAGCGCTTCGGGGACATCCGCATCGCGCCGCTTTATGCGCGCGAGGGCACTTCGGCCTCGCGCGTGATCGTGCAGGGCGTCAAGGGCTCAAAGGCACCGATGCAGCTTCTGCCCGGGCTGGTGCTGCATGATTCCAGTTCGCAGTTCACCCCCGAAGCCGACGCCATCCTGCGCGAAGGCATGGCCTGGCGGCTGCGCTAGCGCGCCGCCGTATCGGCACCCCGCGTCTTCCACAAGCTGTAGAGCACGCCCGAGGCCAGGATGCCGAAGGTGATCGCCAGCGACAGCGCCGGCGGGATCTTGTCGATGCCCAGCAGATCGGCCGCGAAGATCTTGGAACCGATGAAGATCAGCACGATGGCCAGGGCCAGCTTCAGATAGTGGAAGCGGTGCACCATCGCCGCCAGCGCGAAGTAGAGCGCGCGCAGGCCGAGAATGGCGAAGATGTTCGAGGTGTAGACGATGAAGGGGTCGGTGGTGATGGCGAAGATGGCCGGCACGGAATCCACCGCGAAGATCACGTCCGCCACCTCGATCAGCACCAGCGCAAGGAAGAGGGGCGTCATGAACCACACGAGCTTGCCGCTCTTCGGGTCAGGTTTCTTCACGAAGAAGCGTTCCGCGTGGTGCTCGTCGGTGACGTTGAAGTGCCGCCGCACGAAGCGCAGCACGGGATTGTTCGCGACATCGTAGTCCTTGTCGGCAAAGACGATCATCTTGATGCCGGTGGCGATCAGGAACAGGGCGAAGATGTAGAGCACCCAAGAGAATTCGCTGACGATGGCGGCGCCGAGGCCGATCATGATGGTGCGCAGCAGGATCACCCCGAGGATGCCCCAGAAGAGAACGCGGTGCTGGTATTTGCGGGGCACGGCGAAGAACGAGAAGATCATCGCGATGACGAAGACATTGTCCATCGCCAGCGCCTTCTCGACGGCGAAGCCGGTGAGATACTCGATACCGGCGCCGGCGCCCAGCTGGAACCAGACCCAGCCGCCGAAAGCCAGGCCGAGGGCGATGTAGAAGGCGGAGAGCAGGAGGCTTTCGCGCACGCCGATCTCGCGATTCTCCTTGTGCAGGACGCCGAGATCGAGAACCAGAAGCACGATGACGATGGCGAGGAAGACGAGCCACATCCATACCGGCTTGGTCATCCAGGTGGCGAGCATAAGTCCGGACACAACTTCCATTGAAACCCTCTTGTAATACATCGATGTGTCCGACATCGCGCCCGCGAGAGCGCCAGAGGGGCCCGGAACGACGAGAATATGGGAACAGCGAGATCGTGCTTCAAGGGGGAAGGCTTCGCGCTTGTCGCGCGCGTGGCCGCTCCTTATGTAAGTGCGGCAATGGCCCAACAGTCCTTCCTCCAGCGCCTCATCCCGCTTCGCTTCCGCAAGTCGGTTCCCGTGGTCACCCATGTGCGGCTTCAGGGCGCCATTGGCGTGGGCACCCCGATGCGGCCGCCGCTGACCTTCAAGGATGTGGAGCCGCAGCTGGAGCGCGCCTTCCGCAAGGGCGTCG
>JAPLOT010000453.1 GCA_026400595.1 Alphaproteobacteria bacterium
AGGGCCGCTATGAGGGTCGCCTCGGCGGCGGGCACGCGGCGCGAGCCGAAGGTGTACAGCGCGAGGCCGGAGGCGTTCTGCAGGATGCCGAACATCACACTCAGGCCGAAGTCGCGCGACGTGACGCTCATGGGGTCTGCGAACCAGAAGCAGGCGAAGGAACAGATCCAGGCCGAGGCCGCCATGGCGGGCAGCATGGCGACATCGCGGTGGCAGCGCATGACCACGGTGAAACCGGCCATCGACAGGCTCATCACCACGGCAAGCAACTTGCCGAAGAGGCTACCGCCAAGTTCCGATCCCCAGAGCATGATGCCGACACCGCACAGGGCGACCGCGCTGGCCACCAGCGTCGAGCGCGTCGGCCGTTCGCCGATGGCGAGATAGGCCAGCGCCGCCGTCACGAAGGGCACGGTGGCATAGATCACCATGGCATCGGCCACGCTGGTGAAGCGCATGGACCCGATGCCGGTGATCATGCCAAGCGCCGAGAGTAGGGCCACGGCGAGCGCGGGCCAGCGCAATCCCCTGAGGATGGACAGGGCCTTGCCGCGTTCGAGGAACAGGAAAAGCAGGAACACAGCGCTGCCTGAGAATATGCCGCGCCAGAACAGCATGGTCATCAGGTCGGCCTGGATCAGCCGGGTGAAGATCCCCGCCGAAGACCAGGCGAGTGCGGCGCCGGCGACGAGCCAGAGGCCGAGGCGGTGCTGGCTCTGCGCGGTGCCGGTCATGCCTTGCTGGCCTTGAAGAGGTTGATCGCGTTGGCGGCCAGAATCATCAGTCCGCCGATCACCGACCAGATGTCGATGGCCTCGCTGTAGATCAGGTAGCCAAGCAGGGCGGTGAGCGGCAGGCGCAGGAAGTCCATGGGCATGACCACCGTGGCGTCGGCCAGCGAAATCGCCTTGGAGAGGCAGTAGTGCGAACCTGTGCCGGCCAGGGCGACGATCGCAATCCAGATGTACTGGTCGGGCAGCGGGGTGGTCCAGGTCAGCCAGGCCGGCACGGCGCCGATGACCGACTGCATGGCGAACATCAGGAAGATCACGGTCAGCGCCGAGTCCCGCCGGGTGATGAACTTGGTCAGCGTCACCGAGCCGGCGAAGAGCAGAGCGGCGCCAAGCGCCACGGGATGGCCCCAGCCGAGCAGGTGGCCGGGCTTCACGATCATCAGAACGCCAGCAAAACCAATGATCAAGGCGGCGACCTTGAAGCCATACATGCGCTCGCCGAGGAAGGCCACCGCGAGGATGGCGATCCACAGCGGCATGGTGAACTCGATGGCGATCACCTCGGCCAGCGGGATCAGCATGAGGGCTGTGAACCAGAGATACTGCCCGGCATAGTGGATGACGTTGCGCGCCACGTGCAGGGGCCACTGGGTCAACCTGCCCGAAAGCCCGCCGTTCAGCATCACGATGGGGGTGAGGATGGCCACCGCCACGAGGCTGCGCAGCATCATGATCTGGAAGACCGACATGGCCTCGGTCAGTTCGCGGCCGGCAACGGTCATGCCGAGGGTGGCCAGCAGCCAGCCGCCCATCCAGAATGCCGCCTTGCCGATCTGTTGCTGCTGT
>JAPLOT010000461.1 GCA_026400595.1 Alphaproteobacteria bacterium
GCCAAGTGGCGAAGATGATTGCCTAATTTGGAACAGGCCGCCTCATGGGTGGCCTGTTTCTTTTTTGTCGTTGCGTCTGGAGGCTGACTTCTCTGGGTTCTTGTCTTTTTTGGAGTGTGGCTTGTGAGGCATTGCTGCCAGACGAGCCATGAGTGATTGAGTGGCAGAAAGGTCATCTGCATTTTGGGATTTTTCGGCCTTGGGAGATTTGGACATGGAAAAGCCCTTTGAGATCACCGAGGAGTTTATCATCGCGGTTGGGAATATGACACTTGCGTGGGCGCAAGTGGAAATCCCCCTAGACATCATAACCGGAATTCTCTTCACCCGCTGCGACGGAGCGCTGCAATACGAGAAGCAAATTCCCAGGGCCTTCGACCGAAAAGCGACCTTCTGCAAAAAATGTTTCAACAACCTCCCGCCAGTTCAACTATTCAAGCCTCACGCCGTTCCAATCATTCAAAACTGCCTCGACATGGCGGATACCAGGCACAGATTGATCCACGGCATCGTGGACAATTTCACGCCAGTCCCTGACGGCACAATCATTTTGCGGCGCATCCTATACGAGCCAGACAGGCATAGCATCGAAGAACACCGCATAACGCTATTTGAGATAGCAAAGACCACTCAGGCAATCTTGGAGTGCGGCGCGGTGCTGAATACGTTCAGCGTGTTGCTGGCGAAGCACTTTCGCATTGTTCCATGATTGTCTCGATCAGGCGGTCTGCCAAGTCCAGAACGGACTCAGCAGAACCTTCCCATTCCCAAATCATTCTTGACACCTTTTCCCTCAGGGCATCTGCGTCGGCCTGTCGAGGCGTAGGACTATTGGATTTCATCACTTTTGTCACGTATATAATTGTGACTATTTTCCGTTTACTAGGATTTTCGTGACGAACTGCGCTTGATCAGGATCAAGGATTCCGCTCTGCAGCTGGGCGATTGGTTGCTTAAGGAGATGAATCCATGAGCCTGTTTTCCAATCCGCCTGACGAACTGCGCTTGATCAGGATCAAGGATTCCGCTCTGCAGCTGGGCGATTGGTTGCTTAAGGAGATGAATCCATGAGCCTGTTTTCCAATCCGCCTGCCGCCCACTGTGAAAAGGAAGGCCGTAGCGTTCGGCTGAACCAGACGGAAGGCCAGTGCCGCGATATGCATCGCTGTGGCGACGATCCCTGCCCGCTGGAATGCAGCTTCGCCGAGGGCCGTTTCGCCTCTGCGCTGGAGATGCTGGCAGCCAGCCTGGGCCAGGGGCTGGCGGCCCGCGAGGGTAAATAAACCCTTGTCATCACTGGCGTCTATGATCCCATAGGATCAGTCGATTGGCGTTTTTCGCCCGCTTGGGCAATAGAATGTCCATGTCGCAAACGTATAGCCTGATTGACACTTCGCCAAAGGAAGCGCTGGCCGCCCGGCGCATTGCCTTGACCCATGGCAACAAGCCCGACGCGCTCATCGAGATCCTGCACGATCTCCAGGCGGAACTCGGGCACGTGCCCGAGTCGGCGCTTCCCGCGCTGGCCAAGGCGCTGAACCTCTCGCGCGCCGAGGTCCATGGCGTCGTGACCTTCTATCACGACTTCCACCGCCATCCGGCGGGCCGCCATGTCATCAAGCTCTGCCGGGCCGAAGCCTGCCAGTCGATGGGGGCCGAGGCCCTCGCCGCGCTGGTGCAGCGGTCGCTCAAGGTGACGTTCGGCGAAACCACCGCCGATGGCGCCATCACCGTCGAGGCTGCCTATTGTCTCGGGAACTGTGCGCTGGCGCCCGCCATGATGGTGGATGGCAGGCTGGTCGGCCGGGTCGATGCCGAAGGCTTCGAGAAGATTGCCGCGGAGTGCCGGGCATGATCCGCGTTTTCGTTCCTCGCGATTCCGCCGCCCGCTCGGTGGGCGCCGATGAGGTGGCTGCGGCCCTGGCGAAGCATGCGGGGCATCTCGGCCTGCAGATCGTCCGCAACGGATCGCGCGGCCTGTTCTGGCTGGAACCCATGGTGGAGGTCGAGACCCCTTCCGGGCGCGTCGCCTATGGGCCCGTCAGCGCCGCCGACGTCGACTCGCTGGTCGCCGCGAAGTTCCATCAGGGCGGCAATCACGCGCTGTCCCTGGGCAACATCGAGTCCCACCCCTACCTGAAGAACCAGGAACGCCTCACCTTCGCACGTTGCGGCATCACCGATCCGGTCTCGGTCGAAGATTACGTGAATCACGGCGGCTTCGAGGGATTGAAGAAGGCGCTGTCCATGGCCGGCGCCGCCATCGTCGCCGAAGTCTCCGAGTCGGGCCTGCGCGGCCGTGGCGGCGCGGGCTTCCCCACCGGCATCAAGTGGAAGACGGTGCATGATGCGAAGGCCGACCAGAAGTATGTCTGCTGCAACGCCGACGAGGGCGACAGCGGCACCTTCGCCGACCGCATGGTCATGGAGGGCGATCCCCTCATGCTCATCGAGGGCATGGCCATCGCCGGCATCGCCACCGGCGCCACCCGGGGCTTCGTCTATATCCGCTCGGAATATCCCGATGCGATTTCCGCCATGAAGGAAGCGATCGCCGCGGCCACTGCGGCGAATTGGCTGGGCGACAATATTCAGGGGACGGACAAATCCTTCCATCTGGAGGTCCGCCGTGGCGCAGGCGCCTATATCTGCGGCGAAGAGAC